>JABSRY010000676.1 GCA_013214985.1 Hyphomicrobiales bacterium | reverse complement strand
AGCAGAAATGGACTTAGCTCTTCCACTTGGTCTGCACGGAACCTTCATTCCAGCGGTTGGGTATTAGAAAGATTCTTGTTCGTAAAAAGATTTGGTGCTGTCTTAAGTCTTCATATAGGCCCGACTGGACCGAAGTTGCATTTTGGGGTTTATTGACTAAAAGAACATTTTTAGTATACCAAAAATGACATAAGTTTTGCCTGTATAACCCATTTACATTTTCACACATACTGACAAGTTCTGTCAGGTGAAATCTCGTATAAGAAAACAGAGCGACGCGGTGTCGTTATATTACCAACCAAGGAAAATTAATAGATGGTACAATTTTTATTTGCTTATCACGGCAATGGAAAACCCGAAAACGATGATCAACGCTCAACTGGCTTCAACCATCATCGTGCGTGCCAAAGCATTACCGGTTCGGGTGATCCTACCGCGTCTAACTTTGTTTCCGCTAGAGTGTTCACTTGGAACAAGACCTAACCAAGCCATCAATTGGCGAGGGTTGGAAAATCGGCTTATATCACCAATCTCAGCCATAAGTGTGACTGCAATTGTAGTGTTAATCCCACGTAACGCCCGCAGGGAATCCACCACAGGACCAAAATACCAGGACGGTATTGCGTCTGCTATAATCTGATCAAGTGAAGAAACTCGCTCTTCAATTTGGCGAATGGCTCGTTTTAGCTCTTCAAATGCGAATTGCTGGTGCGGATATTTAAATTTACGCAACTCATTTATCCATCTCCAGTGAATTTTTGTCCAGCGACTAGGCCTATCAAACCGCAAACCGTGACGTAAAAGGAAACTGAGCAACTGTTGTTTAGCAACTTTTAAAGCATCAACGGCCTGTTTGCGTGTACGGATTAAATCACGCATGGCTTCATGCTCTTCATTGGGTGTCCAGATCGGAGTTAATTCCCCAGCCCGCCAAAGTCGTGCTAGCATTTCTGCATCACGCCTGTCTGTCTTGATCCGATCGCCTACCTTACGTGGAATCATTGTCGGAGCCACAACAGCGCATTCATAATTAAGTTTTCTTAAAAGCCGGCATATCCCATAACCGCAAGGCCCAGCTTCATAACAAAATGTCGGTGTAACACCATTGCTGGAAAGGTTTTTTGTTAGACGTAAAATAGCGTCTCCTGTATTTCGGATGGTGCCGTAAAATCTAGTTTCTCCTGTGCGCCCATCATCCGCTAAGCTTTTTCTCATGGTTTCAGACTGAACGCATAGCGGCTAGGTTAAATTTGTTCTGATATTTTTGAGGTCAGGTTGGATAGGGGCAGAATAGCACACTAAGCATCAATTATTATTTTCTAGGCTTCGAGGTCAAATGCTTGTTCTAAAAACGTACGGCAATCATATTTTGTAAAATCAGTGATGCAGATAAGTTTTATGTGACGCCGATGTTTCCCGTTGCCTAACAATATACCTTTGGAGTCTTTTAGTTTTACTCCTTGTGAAAATTCCAAAGATATATGCTTGGTATATGTAAAATAACCGCCAATGATTGATTTATTACTGGATTTAAAGCCTTCGATAACCATGCCACCATATTTTGAATATGTGCAAGCACTTGGAGCAATTTCAGCAATCGTTGCTTCAATTTTATCTATGATTTCAATCTTTTTGGCAGCGTTCATTATATTTTTACTTTCTCACTGGCGATGCAATTTCCACTAAACAACCATTTAAATCACGCACAAAAGAGACCGTTTGTCCCCAAGGTTTTTCAGTTGGCGCACTAACAGGTGTTGCACCACTTTTTAAAGCATGATCGTAAGCTGTAAACGGCAATGCAAAACTAGTCCACAGAGGCGGTAATGTTTTATTACTGCGGGCGGAGTAAAACTCTGCCACTT
>JABSRY010000675.1 GCA_013214985.1 Hyphomicrobiales bacterium | reverse complement strand
ATCAATATGATTTTTGCTGACCCACCCTATAACCTCCAGCTAGGTGGTGATTTAACCCGCCCCGACGCTAGCGTAGTTGACGCTGTAACCAATGATTGGGATAAGTTTGAAAGCTTTAAAGCTTATGATGAATTTACCAAAGAATGGCTACTAGCTGCACGCAGAGTTTTAAAACCAAATGGCACAATTTGGGTAATTGGTTCTTACCATAATATTTTTAGGGTTGGCACACAATTAATGGATTTAGGCTATTGGATGTTGAACGATGTTATTTGGCGCAAATCCAACCCTATGCCCAATTTTCGTGGTCGCCGATTTACTAATGCCCATGAAACAATGATTTGGGCATCGCAGAACCAAAAATCAAAATACACCTTTAATTATGAAGCGATGAAAGCTTTAAATGAAGACATTCAAATGCGCTCAGATTGGCTGTTACCCATATGTAGCGGGGGGGAGCGGCTTAAGGGGGAAGATGGTAAAAAAGTGCATCCTACTCAGAAGCCAGAATCATTATTAGGGCGGGTAATTTTGTCGTCTACCAATGTTGGTGATGTGGTTTTAGACCCATTTTTTGGCACGGGTACAACGGGTGCTGTTGCTAAAAAACTTGGCCGACATTTTATTGGTATTGAGCAGCAAAGTGACTATATAGAAGCCGCTCAGGCTAGAATTGATTTGATTAATCCGCTTGATGAGGCAACGCTACAAGTTAGCCAAGGCAAGAAAGCCCAACCAAGAATTCCGTTTGGACAATTGGTAGAACGTGGGATGATTACACCTGGTACAATTTTGTTTGATAGCAAGGGAAACCGCGGTGCGCAGGTGCGTGCAGATGGATCACTCGAAGTGAGTGAAGGCACTGGTTCTATTCATAAAGTTGGTGCGATGGTTCAGGGTGCATCCGCCTGTAATGGTTGGACATTTTGGCATATTAAAGAAGATACAAACTTATCGCCGATTGATGATATGCGCCAAATATTGCGTGATGAAATGAAAAAAATTGGTAATTAATCTATAAAATATAACAATGTTTAAGTTTATGTGAGAGCCGACTATATTAGTGTCGGCTCTTGTTTTTTGTCTTCAACTAATTGAATGATTTTTTGCATCAAACTTGGGATTGCATGTTTTTCAAACTCATTAACAGAAACCCATTTTTGCTCGGAATATATGTTTATATTCAAACCATTAGCTTGCATTTTTTGAAACGAAATTTCGTCTATTTTCCAAACTTGAAGCACTAATTTTATGTGAGTGAAAATGTGGGTGACTGAGCCAATATTATTTGCGGATGTTACATTAAATTCTACATTTTCTTCTACCCAATCGGTTGATGGGAACTCAATCATGTTGCCTAAAAGGCCTTTTTCTGGCCGTTTTTGCATTAAAACCAGTGCTTTTGATGCGGTTTTTTGCTCCATTTTTGCTGATTTAGGCGTTTTTTGCGACTTTTCTACCCAAAAGATGTGGGCCTTTAGTTGTTTTTTTGCCCTTTTTGGTGTTTTTTGGGGGTAATTTTCGACTTTTTCATTAAAAGCTAGCGTGCATAAGTCTGCTATTGGGCATTCGCCACATTTGGGTTTTTGGGGTTTGCAAATGGTTGCGCCTAAATCCATCAACGCCTGAGCATAATCGCCAAATCTGCTTTTTGGTAGATATTTATGTGCAATTTCGTAAAGCTCGGTTTTTGCAACTGGAAAAAGTTTTTCTAACTTTTCGACACGCGAAAAAATTCGTTCGATATTGCCATCAACCACATTGGCTTTGCCCTTGCCCTTGCCTTGCCCTTGTCCTTGCATTTGCAAGCCTTGCCCTTGCTTTTGCCAGCCTTGTTTTTTGTTTTTTTGCCAGCCTCGCCCTTGCC
>JABSRY010000674.1 GCA_013214985.1 Hyphomicrobiales bacterium | reverse complement strand
TTACCATCCAAAACCAATATCGGGTCGTTTTTTACTCAGTTGAATTTACTGTTATTAATATAATTTTAATAAGGCGCACCATGACATTTATTCAATTTTTTGCAATTATTAGCTTTTTATTTCCGCTTGCATATAGCCCTGGCCCTGGAAATATATCATTTGCGGCGGCGGGTGCATCTGGTGGTTTTATGTCTACTTTGCCTGCTAGTTTTGGATATCATATTGCAACATTTTTTGTTGCCATTCTTATTGGTTTTGGGTTATCTGAAATTGTTGCAAAGCACCCCCAAATATTGAATTTAATTTCAATTAGTGGGAGCCTATATATTATTTACCTTGGGTGTCGATTTATTTTTGCTTCTTTTTCGAAATTGGAATTGCAAGCCGTTAAAATCTCATTTTTTGACGGTGTAATGATTTTAATGTTAAACCCAAAAGGTTACTTAATTATGGCATTGCTTTTCAGTCAATTTACACCTGATGACAGTCAAAATAGGGTAGAATTTATAATATTAATAACCATCGTTTTCACATTAAATAATTTTATAGCATTTTGTGTTTGGACGTTAGGCGGTAATTTGATTGCCAAACTATTGCATTCAAAACAATCACAGAAGATAATGAATGTAATATTTGGTACGATGCTGATTTTGGTAGCAATAATGTTAAACTTTTAGTACTTTTACCCATCCACAATATCTAACTAAAAAAGCATATTTCGACCAAAAATCTAAGAGTTTTTAAGCTTAAAATAACGGATTAGATAGTATAGGATTGTGCCTAGCATGCCTGAATATAGGCATATTTTATGTAAGGTTAGTACAGACACCAAGCCTAGAAAATTATTATCTTGCATGAAGGGGTAGAACGGCTCGACATCGGCGTGCATGATCGCGTCTAATATAACATGGCTAAAACTGCCAATAAAGCACTAAGCATCGCCA
Organism: Hyphomicrobiales bacterium; assembly: GCA_013214985.1. GTDB lineage: Bacteria > Pseudomonadota > Alphaproteobacteria > Rhizobiales > OSC116 > OCS116. The sequence goes on along the minus strand of JABSRY010000674.1, from coordinate 923 downwards.
CTGACCAAGGTATGATCAATCGTGTGTCATCTTTTATGAGTTTATTCACAAAGTTAAGCGCAAATTCTGTTAGATATTTGCCTGTTATGCCTGCGAGTAGTGCCAATAAGCTTGCCCCTATAAAACTATGGGAAAACCCGTGCAGATGTCCCTCGCCTGTTATGAGGACGATGAGGGGTTGAATATCCATTATTATTTGTGTCCAACCAAAAATCATTAGGCTAAAACTAGTTTGCAGTAGGGCTTTGACGACCAAGCCTGTGCCCATATGAAAAGGTGTGAATGGCATATAGTTACATAATATAAATTTATACTATGCTCTTTTTTAAATTGGTTTGCAGGCCTACAAAGCGCATGGTGCGTTGCGAGGCATCTTCATCCATATTTTTGAAATCATTAACAAATTTATCAACAGTCGATGATGGCATATGCAAAATACGGCACCGCATTTCGCCAATTTCGCGGACTGCTTCGACGCTTATATCCACCGATTTACATAAAACCACCAGTGCATCGCTGTTCATTTGTAATAAAGAATTAGAAATATATTTTTGATCCAATTTAACAAATGATGCAAATAGGGTCGAAATTTTTGCAGGTTTATCACTTTTAGCAAATTTTATAATCGCATCATCTTTAGTTAAGCTGCCTTTATTGATTTTGTTAATCTCGGCTTTTGCTTGTATTTGATCGGTTTTTTTGAGTAACCTACTGCGCGCTAACTCTTTATTCGCAGTCTCCATAAGTGCTTCTAACTCTGCTGGGTTATTAGCAATAAGTACATTATTGAACTGTTTTTGAGATTCGGATGATAAGGTTGGCAACACGCCCTTTAACTGATCGAAAATATTAACGCGGCTGACTAAGTTAGATGCAAGTTTTTGATCATCTTGAGCGTGGGTTACGATTTTACGCAAACCATC
>JABSRY010000673.1 GCA_013214985.1 Hyphomicrobiales bacterium | reverse complement strand
AGCTGTAGGGTAACCTTGTCTGCTGCCATAGCGGTAAATGCTGCCATAGACATAGCACCCGCCATTAGAAATGTTGTTAATTTTTTCATTTTATTCTCCCTTGGTTTGTTGTTTTATTCTTCTACTTCTATTCCTCTTCTACTTCCCCCTCATTGATGGATGCCAAAATGTCACCCCTCGTTCAATCAATGCAATAATGCCATAAAATGTCGAGCCAGCTAATGCAGCAACGGCAATTTCCGCCCATACCATATCCACATTCATTCTACCAATTTCTGTAGATATTCTAAAACCCATGCCCACAGTCGGCGTGCCAAAAAATTCGGCAACAATTGCCCCAATCATCGCAAGGGTCGAGTTAATTTTAAGTGCATTAAAAATAAACGGCATGGCAGAAGGTAAACGCAATTTAATGAGTGTTTTACGCCATCCACTGGCATAAGTACGCATCATATCTAGCTCCATACTTTGCGCAGCACCAAGCCCCTGTATGGTATTCACCAACATCGGGAAAAACGTCATAATAATAACAACAGCCGCTTTTGAATGCCAATCAAAACCAAACCACATCACCATAATTGGCGCAACACCAATAATAGGCAGAGCCGCTACAAAGTTACCCAAAGGCAATAAACCCCGTTGTAAAAATGGCGATCTATCAATTAAAATTGCCACAATAAACCCAGAGCCACAACCGAACACGTAACCAATTAGAACTGCATGTAAAAATGTTTGCTTAAAATCTACCCATAATATTGGTAGGCTAGATGTAATACGCACCCAAATCATCGATGGCGGTGGCAAAAGCACAGTAGGCACATTAAAGCCCTGAGTAGCGCCTTCCCATAATACCAAAAGCGTCACGCCAAATAACAATGGCACAAAAATATTAATGCCCTTATTAACAAACATATTGTTACTAGTTTGCTTCACTAGCCACTGATTGAGCGCCCATGCACATAACCAAAAAATTATCGCACTAATAAAAATCCAATTCATCCGTTGCTACCCCGCCCAAGTTGGCTTTCGGCTTGTCCCATACGGCGCAAAACAATATTATGCGCTATCGATATAATCATTACCAATAATGCTGCTAATATTGCCGCAACAAATAATGCAGACCAAATTTGCACTGTTTGCCCATAATAAGACCCCGTCAACATTCTAGCACCAAGGCCAGAAATTCCGCCCGTTGGTAATTCCCCAACAATTGCACCCACCAAAGATGCGGCAACAGCAATTTTTAACGAGGTAAATAAATAGGGCATAGAGGATGGCCAGCGCAATTTCCAAAAAATTTGAGATTTGCTGCCGTTATAAGTATGCATTAAATCTAATTGAGCAATATCTGGGCTTCTAAGCCCCTTAACCATCCCCACTACAATCGGAAAGAACGAAAGATAAGTCGAAATAACCGCTTTAGGTAATAAACCCTGAAACCCAATTGCATTCAAAACAACAATAATCATCGGTGCAATCGCTAAAATTGGAATGGTCTGGCTGGTAATCACCCAAGGCATTACAGATTTATCCATCGCCTTATTATGCACAATGCCGACAGACAATAATACGCCCAAAATCCCGCCCATAATAAACCCTAATAATGTAACAGAAAGGGTAATCCAAGCATGGTATATAAGGCTGCGTTTTGAGCTGATATTTTTCATCACAGTCGTCGCCCAAATTTCACCAAAAACCTGATGTGCAGATGGCAATACTGGGCGTTTTTGAGACATGGTATTGCTAACCAATTGACTAAATTCAATGGTCGTACCAGCACGTTCTGCTTGGTCATATTCAAATGGCGCATTCATCCAAACCACGCCAACATTCCAAATAGCCAATATCACCGAAAGCACAGATAAAAT
>JABSRY010000672.1 GCA_013214985.1 Hyphomicrobiales bacterium | reverse complement strand
CGAGATCAAGTTACAGATAATTTCCGTATAATATCACATCAAGACTTTCGGGTCTTGGAGTGAGGCGTGTATAGTTATAAAATCTCTACTTGAATTCTTTAAGGAGTGTGCAGAGCAGAGTAATTGTTGGGAAGAATGCCTTAAAATATTTGAAGGTGATGACAGAGTTTCACTTATGACCATTCACAAAAGTAAGGGACTGGAATTCGACACGGTAATTTTCATTGGACTTGATGATAGTTCTTGGTGGAGCTACTCGCCGGAGAATCCAGAGGGAATGGCTACGTTCTTTGTTGCTCTTTCTCGAGCTAAACAAAGAGCAATATTTACTTACTGCAGAACAAGAGGACAGCGTCAGAAAATTGCTGATTTATATCATCTTTTAACCGATGCAGGTGTTGTTGAACTTTCTTTTTCTGATGATCAATAAACTCTTCCTCAACTTTCTTTTAATGTTTTCAGTAGAAGTGTGATTATACTTAGCTCTATTTGCAGCCCGCAATCTGATTGCACTCTTTAATTGCTTTAGACAAGGTTTGTGTTGATACGCCGTATATTTTCGCAATGCTGGTGATTGTTTTTTGTTTCTGCTCAACAAAATATTTGGCCTCCAAAACTTGCTTATCATTCAATTTGCGCGGTCGGCCAATATGCTTACCGCGTTTTTTGGCCGCAGCCATTCCAGCTTTTGTGCGTTCGCGGATTTGCTCACGTTCAAATTCTGCAAACACGGCCAATTGTCCATATAACATTCTGCCGATGGACGTTGTTGTATCGATACCTTGTGTGATGGCATGGAAATCAATACCACGCTGGCGTAGGTGGTCTAACAACTGGAATAAATGTGATGTAGATCGCCCAAGTCGATCTAATTTCCAAACCACCAATGTATCGCCATTTGTTAGCTTTTTGAAAAGTTTATCAAGCCCTGTGCGTTTGATCTGACTGCCTGAAACGCCATGATCTTTATATATTTTCTCACACCCAGCTTGTTTTAAAGCATCGATTTGTAAATCTTCATTTTGCTCATCTTCTGAAACTCGAATATATCCAATACGCATTATTTTTTACCCTCTTCATAATTGTTGAAAATCGAAGAAATATTATATTTTATAAGGGCTTATGCAAGGGTATTGACATGTGAATAAGGGATGGGTTTTAGAAGGGCTAGATTCAGCCGTTTATAGCTATTTACGTAATAATATAAACCATATTTCCCCTTATGATTCAACACTAATCCTAAAAAGATGTGAATAAGATAGAAAGGGATCCCTTTCTATCATAGCGGAGATAAACCTTGAAAATCATCTATAAAAACATCACCCAAACCCTTGTGGTTGGGCTTCTTGCAAGTGGGCTAATCGCTTGCAATACAACAGCTTCAAAAACACAAACAGCTGTCGTGAAAACCGCCGCAAAAACCGTACAAAAAATGAAATTGAGCAAAAAAGAAATCGTCGCCCTTTATGCAGGCAAAACCTTAAAAGGCAGCGGGCATTCAACCCATTACAAGGCCGATGGCACTTGGGTGAATAACAGCCGCAAAACGGGACGGTGGAGCGTTACAGCGGACGGCATATTAATCATGACTGGCGCAGTTAATCTCAGCCTTGAAATCTATCGTCATGGGTCGCGTTTTTACCATCGCAATATCAAAAGCGGCTCTGCTGGCTATTACACAATTTCATAAACATTAATTCCTAGAGAAACTAAATATATGACCTATATACATACAAAAGCTTCATCACTTAAACTTATCACAGTTGCATCTAGTGCAATTTTACTTGCGGCCTGCCAAACAACAGGATCAGCAACACCAGAATATAAATCAACGCATGCAACGATAGAAGAAAATGCAAACGCTGATAC
>JABSRY010000671.1 GCA_013214985.1 Hyphomicrobiales bacterium | reverse complement strand
TAAGTGTGTGTCATCAATTATGAGCGATAATCAAGCTGCAATAATCACCTTTAAAGTTAAAAAAGTAGCTTTAGCTAAAGCTCGAGTGTTACAGGTATTTACTGAAATGGATGACGGCCTGGATATGTCTTTGGAACATAAGACAATTTCGGCTTTAGCGTTATTTGAAAGGGTTGTTGCCAATGAAGAGATACATTTGTTGGCGATTGAGGTAGATTATATCTTAGCTGAGTTACCAAATATTGTTGCAAGTGTAAAAAGTTACTAAATAAAAACAGGCGCTTAACAAATGACTATGGCATAAATTACCCACCTGTTCCCATACAAAACCTAATGCCAAAACCACATTGGCACGATAAATCGTAAGGCGTATATGGACTCCACGTATTTTACAACTAATAATTTCACATAAAACAGAATAAGATGCGGTCGTATATATAATGCAGATCAGTTAAGACTAAATTACTTGCTTTTTTAGTCAATGAGATCAAAACCCGATGATTGCAATCATCGGGTTTTTTTATGCCACTTAGTTATGATTTTTACAGCCTGTCGAACTTCTCACCTGACAGTTTCCCCTCTTTATCTGAAGTGCTATCGCCTGAATTGATTGATAAGTGCCTGAGTGAATCCGGTGTGGCTACCTTAAGAAAACGTCGCTTACCTCTAGATATGATGGTTTGGAGCATCATCGGTATGTCTATTTTTCGTGATATGCCGATGCGGGACATCGTCAATAAGCTAGATATTTTATTACCGGGTAATCGTCCTTTCGTGGCGCCTAGCGCTGTTGTTCAAGCCAGGCAAAGGCTTGGTACTGAAGCCATCAAAAAAATATTCTATCAAACTCAACAACAGTGGCATCAGCATACACCTCATCCCGACTGGTGTGGTCTCACGTTACTTGGTGTTGACGGGGTGGTGTGGCGAACTCTAGATACCGCTGAAAATCAAAGCGAGTTCGCTAAAACTAGCAACGGTAAACGTGAATCTGGTTATCCTCAAGTACGGATGGTTTGCCAAATGGAGTTAACTAGCCATCTTTTAACCGGTGCGTCATTCGATAGTGCGTCGACCAATGAAATGAACTTAGCGGCTGATTTAATAAAAATAACACCAGACAATTCCTTGACCTTGTTTGATAAAGGTTTTTATTCGTTAGGATTACTTCACCGTTGGTCAGGGACGGGCGTGCAGAGACACTGGTTATTGCCTTTAAAAAAAGGCACGCAATACGAAGTCGTCAGAAAATTAGGCCGCTTAGACAAAATTATCAGGCTTAAAACATCGCCTCAAGCCCGTAAGAAATGGCCGGATTTACCGGATACAATTGAAGCGAGATTGGTGACAAGAACCATCAAAGGCAAAGAGTATACGGTGATGACATCGATGATTGACCCGATGCGCTTTCCCGTTGCAGATATTGCGGACTTGTATGCTCATCGATGGGAAATAGAACTAGGTTATCGCGAAATGAAGCAATATATGCTCAAAAATGAGTTGACGCTAAGAAGTAAGAAACCAGAAATGGTACGGCAAGAATTATGGGGTGCTTTATTGGCCTATAACTTAATACGTTTTCAAATCGGTAAAATGGCGTACAGCTTAGACAGCATATTGCCAATACAGTTAAGTTTTAGTCGAGCGTCGGCTTATATAATCCAGCAATTATCTATCATGCCGCATTTATCACCGGGTAAAATACCAAAGGCTGTCAATGATATGTTGAGCATGGCAATATCTTTTCTATTGCCTGAGCGAGGCGAGCGAAGTTGCCCTAGAATCGTAAAATCTCGCCCCAAACGTTACCCCGAAAAGAAGCCAAAAAAATGCGCATCAGCTCTTAACTGACACGCATTGGTAAATGGG
>JABSRY010000670.1 GCA_013214985.1 Hyphomicrobiales bacterium | reverse complement strand
TCACAGCTACACGAAGACAAGCAGCTCTCAATGTTCTGATACCCCGCTGCTTGCGGCGGGGTTCTTCATTTTGGTCGATTTTAGTTAAATCGATCTTTTAAAACCATAAAGTCATTAATTATAAAAATCAAGTCCCCATTTCGCATTAAATTGGATATTTTTGTTATTTTTTTTCAAAAAATATAGTATAGTCTGACGATGTATGAATCACCTGTGCAGACATTGTTCTCGTTGTTTACTATGGCAAGTTTAAAGTAAGATAAATTATGAAATCTAATATCCCCCGTATTTCAAGATATATCGCAATTTCGTCTGCAATCTCGAAATCTATCGAAAGCGGCAGATTGTTAAATGGCATGGTATTAACCGAAGAGCCGTTGTCAAAACATTTTAATACAAGCCGAACCACCATACGAAAAGCGCTAGCCTTACTAAATACTCAAGAAAAAATTATAAAATTTAATGGCCGTGGTTTTTTAGTTGGACGTGATAGCAAGCTCGCGCCCGTTAGGGCAAAAATCGAAAATATATTATTTGAACAAGGGCAGTCTCGCTCTGGGTATGAGGCGGTTTCAACACCAGATCAAATCACTCCGATATTAGAGAAAACTTTGGCATTGGCGCTACCATTTGGGCCGTTTCGAATTAGTGAACATAAATTAGCAGAAGAATATGGCGTAAGCCGCACCGTCATCCGTGAAGTTTTATCAAGGCTAAAATCAATCGGTTTAGTCCGTAAAGATGAGCGCTCTCATTGGATATTAGGACCACTAACTTCAAGAGATATTAAAAATCATTACGAAATTCGGGTATTGTTAGAGCCATGCGCTTTAGAAAATAGCTTCGATAAAATTGACAAATCAACAATTCAAAAATTTCAACAAAGACTAGTCGATATTCAATCATCAGGTGGTGTCCCAACCAATCTAGAAATAGAGCAATTAGAGGCAGACCTTCACGAAGCTCTGTTGTCACAGACGACAAATAAACGCCTGCTCAATACACTCAAAGAAACAAATCTAGTATTTGCCATCAATCATATGTTTAGAGAATCTATTAAAAATTCCTCTGGTAGCTCTATCATGTGTAAAGAGCATTTAATGATATTTGAATCTCTTATGAATGGCGATTTAAAGGCAGCAAAACTAGCCCTTATAAACCATCTAGAGAATTCTTGCCACCGTACAATACAGCGCATGAAAACCATTTCAATCTTACCCCCGCCAAGCATGCCAAATTTCCTTATTCCTGACAATATATAGCTTAACAGTAAAATGAATTTTTAATTCATTGCCAAAACAGGGGCGATCAAAATAATTTAATATTAAACTCAGTCGATCAATCGTTGTTTAATACGATTGTCGCTATATCAGCATCCCATCTTAAGTCAATCGGCAAGCCAACACTCAAGTTAAGGTTTGAATCATCTTCTATATAAGTCTCAATAGATAATATCGAGCCGTCATCTAATGTCACTTTTAAAAATATCAAGCGCCCAATCCAGTTATAGTCAAGCACTTTACAAGAAAGCCCTTGTTCTCCATCGGCCATCTCAGTACCAACATTGCTTAATCGGATCAGCTCAGAAGGTATTACTGCAGTAACTTTAGTGCCCTTAATCAGTCCCGTTGATTCAAAATTAGCAAATCCCATCATCATACCATCGGGCGTAGAGATTTTTGCCAACTTGTTTTGAACGTTAATAAACTGCCCATCAAACAATATGTTTTTGCCAATAAATTTTGCAACAAACAAAGATTTAGGCCGTGTGTACAGCTCCGATGGGGTAGATATTTGTTCAACGCGGCCGTCATTCATAACAATAATTCTGTCGCTCAATGCAAGCGCTTCAGATTGATCATGGGTAACA
>JABSRY010000067.1 GCA_013214985.1 Hyphomicrobiales bacterium | reverse complement strand
GGCTCACCCATTGCTGCCGAAGCTTTGCGCCGTATTAGTAGTATATATGCGATTGATGCCGAAGTTCGGGGCATGAGCAAGACTAGAAGACGTGCAGCGCGTCGCAAACGCACCAAACCAATTGTCATTGCTTTGCATAAATGGCTACAACATGTATTGCAAAACCAGTTTGACCATCAATCTGGGCTTGTTGTTGCCATTCATTATACCCTCAATCGTTGGAAAGCATTAACGCGCTTCCTTAATGATGGTGCAATTGAGTTGGACACCAATAGTGTTGAACGTGCCATTAGGCCTGTAACATTGGGACGTAAAAACCATCTGTTTGCTGGTTCTCAAGAAGGTGGTAAACGTTGGGCAATCATCTGCTCGCTGATTGAAACGGCGAAGATGAATGGTGTTGAGCCTTATGCATATATCCATGATATTCTCCAAAGAATGCTGGATGGGCATCCCGCTAATCGAATTGATGAATTGTTGCCGTGGCAATGGAAGTTGAATAATACTGTCAATAAATGATTGGGTGTCAGATGAGAACGCTTACAAAAGAGGTTGAGCTGCTGCTGCTGGATCAGGAAGAGGGGGTGCTTGAGAGTGCGGTTATTGGCATACCGCATATTGATTTTGGCGAGAGCGTGGTGGGGATTGTTTATTTTATTGGCAGTATTGCAGCTGTTTATGAGCAAAAATGCTGCCTCTCAAAGTTTTGCAAAGAAAGTGGGAGTGCCAGGCGGGGGTATATTGTCTGGTGTGATGACAGGATCTTTGGGCATTCCTGGCCCTGTGGCGCTATGGGTGCTTATGAATAGTGGCTTGGATTTAAAGCGTATAAAAGCAACATTGCGGGTTTATTTTGTTTTTGCTTATGGTGCAGCGCTTGTCTTGCATTTGGTTATTAATGGCTGGGGTGAAGGGGTTATTGCTTATTGCTTAATATTCATACCTGCTATTTTGATTGGCATATTGGTTGGCAGGATTTTTGATCGGTTGATTAAGCCCAGTATGCTGCGTAAATTGTTAGAAATGTTATTATTATTAATGGGCTTAGTGCTTTGTTATAAAGGAGTTGCAGATGTTATCTAATTACCAAGACAAAATTGCTGTATTGCCAAAATTAGCGCAGCATAAGAGATTGAAACTGTTTGATTTGGCGACCGAACTTGAGCATTTAGAACGATTAAGTGATGCATTGGGTGTTGTAATTGATGCTAAACGGGATGATACCCTACCCTTGGCAATGGGTGGTAATAAAGTTAGGCAACTTGAATATTATTTGGGCCCTGCGGTTGAGCAAAATAAGGATATTGTTTTAATAACGGGTGCGGTTCAATCTAATTTTGTGCGTTTATGTGCTGCTGCTGCTATAAAAGGTGGTATGAAATGTGTGGTACAGCTTGAAGCACGAGTGCCTAGAAATGATGCCATATATTTACAATCGGGCAATGTTTTAATTGACCGTATATTAGGTGCAGAAATTGTACATTTTGCCGAGGGTGAAAATGAAAACGCAGCCGATGAGAATTTAGAAAAAATTGCAACGGTTAAAACTGCGCAGGGGATGAAACCTTATGTTATTCATCTTGGTATTGATCATCCGTCTTTGGGTGGGTTGGGCTATGTGGGTGCCGCAGTGGAAACTTGGCTTCAATATAAAAAATTAGATTATATGCCTGATCATATAATCATCCCATCTGGCAGTGGTTTAACACATGCAGGGTTTTTGGTGGGTGCGCGGGCTATTGGTTGGGATGTTACTATTCACGGAATTTGCGTTAGGCGGGATGCTGCTCAACAACGGTCAAGAGTAGTGCAACGCAGTGCCGAAATTGTGGAAATGATGGGTGGTGATGTTGCGATTAAAGATGAAGATATTTTGCTTTATGATGAATGTTTGGCACCTGGTTATGGGCAAATTAATGATAAGGTGAAAAAGGCAATTTCATTGGCGGCACATACCGAAGCGCTGATGTTAGACCCTGTATATAGTGGCCGAACCATGGCGGGCTTGGTTGATTTGGTTGACGATGGCATTATAAAACAAGGGGAGCGCGTTTGCTTTTTACACACGGGCGGCACGCCTGCCATATTTGCCTATCAGGATGATTTAGTTTGATCCATAAATTAATGAGCCATCATTATGAATGATGGCTCAAAATGCTATAAACCTTAGCTTTGTTATAAGTTATTTACCCTCTCATTGATGGGGTGTTTTTGTTGAAAAGTTTTACGCATTAACATAAATGCATATATGCCAGACAATATATTGCCGATGGATAATGCAACAAGAACGGCTGTTGCGCTGATGAAACTAGCGACTATTATAAGTGGAATGGTGAAAATAAGGGTTTTTACCATCATGATTTGCAAGGCTTTTTTGGGCATTTGCAAACCCGTATATATGGCTGTTGAAACATTCATAATGCCAACGAAACCGTAGGACACAGCGACAATTTTAAAAAATAGCGCTACAAATGTGACGACTTGTTCATCTTCGCTGAAAATGCTGCCGATTTTTTCGCCAAAAAAGGCAAGTATTATAAAAAACGTTAAGCCAATATAAAGAGAAGCTTTTTTACCAAATGTAACGGCTAAGGCAATGCGATCTGGTTTATTTGCGCCCAAATTTTGAGCTACGAATGGCGTTAAAGCCATGCTGACGGCGAATATGCCAACAAATGCCAGTGCCTCGATACGGCTTGCGACACCAAATGCAGCTACAACCTCGGTACCAAATTTAGCGAGAATAAAGGTGGTGAATATGCCCAATACAGGCACTAGTAATTGCATACCGATGGTGGGAATTGCAATTTGCAACACTTGTTTGCTGGTTTTAATATTATTTTTCAAATTTGAGATTGCGGAAAAACTTAGCAAATTTTGAGAGAATAAAACACGCATGTTGCCGATTGAGATGAATATGAATGACATAACGGATGCAACGGCGGCACCTGCAAGACCCATTTCGGGGAATGGGCCGATGCCGAAAATTAGCAGATAATCGAACAATAAATTTATGAGACCACCGATGCCAAAAATGATTTCGGTTTTGTTAATGATGCCTGAACCGCGTGCGGCACCACTGCTAACGATGCCCAACATTAAGAATGGAAACCCGATGAATAGGATTGACATATAATCGTGCACTAGTGGTAATACTTTGCTATCTGCACCAAGAAAGGTGAATATGGTGTTTATTCTTTGCCCACCAATAAAACTTAAGATGATGCTTAAAATAAACACAAATAGTAGGGTTAGGCTTGTTTGGTTTTGGGCGCTTTGAAGATCGGCTGCGCCTGTTGCCTTGGCCACAACGGATGAAAGACCAACGGAAATGCCGATGAATAGTGCAATGAATAGAAAATAAATTGATGATGAAAAAGCCAAGGCTGCGAGTTCGCCTGAGCCTAATGTTCCGACGAAAAACGTATCGACAACTTGAAACAAGAAAGTTGATAACATGCCTAAGCTAATTGGTACTGCCATCAGAAACAGCATTTTATTAACTGGGGTTTTGATTAAATTTGTGGTTGTTTTGGTTTTCATGTGATTTTCTTTATATATGCTATTTACCCATGCCGAAGAAAAATAGGGATGATGACTTCTTCTTCATCGCGAATGTGGCGTGTAATGATTTTGTTTAAGCCCTTTGAATGTTTGTAAAATTCGGCCAGCCTATCACGTGTTGTGCCATTTTGAGCTAGGGAGTTTAGCGACTGTTCGGCATTGTGCAGGGTTGTTTCTATGACATTATGGTCACCGTCCATTAGCTCAAACGCCTGTTCGAGGCTTGGCTGTAGCCGTATGAATTGTGGAAAATAATTGTGATCTTCTATTTGGTGATGGCCATGCGCGAACTGAAATAAATGGCGGCTATTTGCAATTAATTTAGATTGATTTATCGCAAGCTGAATATCTGAATCGGGTATATCCAACATTTTTTCTAATGTGTTGGCGATGTCTTGGCTTTTATTAATTAGTTGACGATGAATGTTCATAAAGAATCGTGCATTTTTTGCATATGCGGGATGCTTTGACCAATCTGACTTTGCTTCTTCTAATAGGGTTGAGCGAATTGAAATTGGTAAACCATCTCTGGTTGAAATATGATTTTCTGTTGCGTTATAATTTAGCATTATATGGTACTTTTGTGTTTTTCTTGAAATCTGATTTTTGACAAATGGATAGGGGTGCCAGAAGTATTACTTCTGACACCAGACTATTTATTTCATGAAAGTCCAATCTTGAAGGGCTAACCATTGGCTATAGTTTAACCATGGCACATCTGGGAATTCTTTGCGCAGACCTGCTACATCGGCTGTGTAGCCAACCTCGTTAAACCAATGGAACATATCGGCCATTTGTTCGCGCAAGCTTTCGGCAGGGAAACCTTGATAATTAACTGTTTTACCAGCAGCTTTTGAAATTTGAATCACCGCTTCTTCGCCAGATACGGCATCGCCTGCAATATCATAGCGTTTGCCATAAACGCTTTCGCCGCGTTCGATGAGGGCTGCTGCAAAATCGCCAATGTTTTTAACTGCGATTTGTTGTAATATTCGATCACCAGGCATACCTGCGGCATAAATGCCTTCGTTTAATTTAGGTTGACCCCATGGCGATGTTAGATTTTCCATAAAGAAAACGGGCGCCATAATGGTGGAAGGTGTGCTTAATGATGTTAAATGCTTTTCGATTTCATATTTGCCATCAAAATGGGCGATGCCTGTTTTTTTATCGGCACTGCCAACGGTTGAAAATACGATATGGCCAACTCCTGCATTATGCAGTGCACTAATTAGGGCTTTGCCTTGTTCGATTTCAGCTTCGGGTCCGACTTCGAATGATGTGGAAACTGCGAAAGCGGCATCTGCACCTTTTGCGGCGCTGATAATAGAGGCTGTATCTGTATAATCGCCTTTACGAACGTCGACACCACGGGCAGTTAATGCTTTACCTGCATCTGATTGTGGGTTGCGGGTCATGGCAATTACTTTGTGACCTTTATTAAGAAGGGCATCTATGGTTGCGCCGCCTTGTGCGCCTGTTGCGCGAGCTACGAATATTGTTTTTGTATTTGACATTTTATGTCTCCTTTAGTTTTTGTTTGAATTTACATGTTTAACGATTAATGATGCGGCAGGTAAACCTGGGCCAACAAGCTCTAATACCGTGCGGTCAGGGTCGCGGACAAATATGGTTTTGGTACCGCCAAAATCGCGTCGGCCTGTGATGGCTATATTATTGTCGGTCATTAGCTTTTCGGTTGCTTCGGCATTGCTGACTTGCAATGCGATATGGGTGATGCCTGGATATTTAACTGGCTCGTCCATCAAAACATTTTCGCCAACTTTATGGGTTGCGGGGCCGAGTAGATTTATATTAATACCCGATGGGTGTAGCATCACCAATGGGTAGCCTTTTTCAAACCCGCCATCAGCAACCATTTCGAAACCGAGTGTTTCGTAGAAATTTACAGATTTATCGCGGTTGGATATACGAATTCCAATGTGATCAAATTTGACGATATCGAGCATATGTTTCTCCTGTTGTTGGTTTGTATTCTATGAACACTAAATTATACCTATGACTAAATTGTCGCAAGACTTGAAATAGACACAGAACCTGTGTTACATAGACACATGATAAGTATTGACAGAATGACAGAGTTTTTAGCCGTGATTAGCAGTGGGAGTATTTCTGGTGCTGCACGTAAGTTAAATGTTGAACGGGCTACGTTAAGCCGAAGAATGTCTGCGCTTGAAGCTAAGCTTGGGGTTCGGCTGATACATCGGCGTACCACTAAACTGGTATTGACCGGTGCGGGGCAAGAGCTGCACCGCCGTGCCCGTCATGTTGTTGCGAGTGCAGAAGAGGCGTGGGCAAGTGTTCGGCGGTTAGACGACCAACCCCGTGGGTTACTGCGTGTCTCGATTGCAGGGCCACATTTTGATGACCTATTTATAAAATATTTGTTGGATTTTCCGAATGTTGAGCTGGAAATATTATCGACAAGCCATCATATCGATATGCTTGCCGATGGGGTTGATGTTGCAGTGCGTATTGGCGAAATTGATGATGAAAATTTAATTGCAAAAAAAATAAGTACGGACCGATTGGTTGCGGTTGCTTCGCCCGAATATTTGGCTGAAAATGGCATGCCAAAAAATATTGCAGGTTTTAAAGGGGCGCAATGTATTGTTGGGTTTGCGGCAGGTTGGACACCCTCTAAAACTTGGCCGTTGCTTAATGGTAAGACGGTTGAAATTAAACAACGTATGACGACCAATGAAGTTACGACGATGCAAGCGGCTGCCTTGAGTGGTTTGGGATGCGCGTTATTACCATCCTCTTTAGTTGCAGATAATTTAGAAAATGGGCGGTTATTAACGATATTGCCCGATGTGATTGGTAAAGAAATTCCCATTCACTTGGTTTATGTCGACCGAGAATATATTGAACCTAAAGTGCGGGTATTTATTGATCGGGCTATGATTGTTGTTGCGGAATTGTTGCCACCCAAAGCGACGAATTTATGATTATTTAGCAATTTTATACTGCTGTATTAATCGACTAAGTTTTAGCTTAATAACCCTTCATCAAGCATCATTTGTTCTAGTTTAATGCCATCAAAACTGATTTCTGATTTATAGGATTTATAGGTTTCATAAAAAGCAGGTTGTTTGCCTCTTTTTTTAGTGGCGGCAATAAGTGTGTTTTTTTGTGTATGCTCGGTTGCAACAAAATCGATGATATCGACATGATATCCTTGGGATTGCAGCAGCATCACGCGGCTATTGTCGGTAATTATATCGGCCATTTTATGCAAAAATAGACCATGTTTAATGAATTTGGAAAGTGATTTTTTTTCTTTTAGGCTTAATAGAACCTCTTTTTGGCAGCATGGGGCGCATAAAATTACTTTTGATTTCATTTTTAGACCCATGAATAGCGCATCATCGGTTGCTGTATCGCACGCATGTAATGAAACGACGGCATCATAATAGGTTAACCCAGAATATTGGTCGGCAAAATCGCTAATAAAGGACAAGTTCTCAAACCCACATTTATTGGCTGTTTCGTTGCCAAGCTTCATTAAATCGCTGTTGAAGTCTACCGCATGAATGACAGGGTCGAGATTGTGTTTTGCTAAGTAATTATAAATTGCGAAGGTCATATAGCCTTTGCCTGCGCCAATATCGATTACTTTAACTCTTTTTTGATTAGTGGCGCCAGATTGGGCTAATTTGTCGGCTAAAATTTCGGTAAAACGGCCAATTTGTTTGAATTTTTTGGTCATTCTTGGTTTAATGCCATTATAATCTGAAATACCTGTTTCAATAAGGAACTGCTCTTTTGCGTCTAGTTTATACTTTTTAGTGTTTGTTTTAACTTTGGTCATGGCACTGCCTTGCAAATATGTAGCTCTGAAATTATTGAGTTTAACTATATAGAGGATATTAAAAAAAATAACACCCTTATCTATATTCAATTAAGGGGTTAAGAAATAAAAATTATATCTATTGCATGAATACCTGTCATAATACGGAGCTGAGGCTTTTAAGCCATAATTTTGGAGAGATGTTGATGAATATAGCGATACTTAACTTGCATAGAGATATAGATAAAAAAACGCTAGAAAAATTATTTACAAGCTATGGTAAAGTTGAATCTTGCGATATTGTTATGGATAAAAATACCAGAAAATCTAAAGGTTTTGGATTTGTGGTGATGAATGATGAAATTGAAGCCACTAAAGCGATATTAGGATTGCACGGTGAAGTGGTGAACAATCAAAAAATACGGGTAAAAGAATCTAGTCAATAATCTTTATAAATTGTCACCCTTATTTATGCTCAAAAAACGGTATGTTCCACCGAATATTTTAGTAACCAGCGTTAGAAAGTTAGCCTGTTTATAATGACTAATAAACAAATTATTACCAAGCAAACTAACAAAACTAGTAGCAGTAAAGCTAGCATTAGAGCTGAAAATGAGCAGCTTATTTTACGCGCGGCCGAACAAGTGTTTGCAGAATATGGGTTTCGGGGTGCTACCACTAAAATGATTGCCGATTTGGCGGGCATTCCTAAAGCAAACTTGCATTATTATTTTCCGACTAAAAACGCACTTTATAGCAAAATTGTGGAAGATATTTTTGCTATTTGGCTAGATGCTGCCGATACTTTTGATGATAGTACAAACCCGATTGTTGCGCTTTCGAGCTATATTGATAAGAAAATGGAAATTTCTAGAAAATTTCCGAATAGTTCAAAAGTTTGGGCTAATGAAGTGATGCATGGTGCGCCGATTATTCAGGATTATCTTGAAACCCATTTAAGAGAATGGACAAAATCTCGCGAAGAATATATTCAAGGGTGGATAGATGCAGGCCTAATTGACCCGATTGAACCCAAGCATTTGCTATATATGATTTGGGCAACAACACAACATTATGCCGATTTCGCACATCAAATTGAAACTTTGAATAACGGAAAATCGTTTAACGATAAGCAATGGGCGAATGCCTGCCGAGATGTGAAAAAAATTATTCTTGACGGTGTTGGTGCGCGCGCAGTTTCACCGCGCCAATTTGGTAAGCATCTAGAGGTTAAAACCCGCATTCAACTAAAAAAGACAGAACAGATACAATATTAATGGTTTGCTCTCTCAAAAAGTACAAAGGAGTTTTACAATATGTTGCGCTAGCAAAAGAATTTCCAAACCTGAACTTTCAATTAATTCTTAATACTGATGAAAAAGAAATCGAATCTTATTTCGTACAAATAAT
>JABSRY010000669.1 GCA_013214985.1 Hyphomicrobiales bacterium | reverse complement strand
TGGTCATTTAATGCTTGGTTCTGGCGGAGTTTGACGCAATATTGCCGATAATTTTTCCCGCTTAACCTAGGATGATA
Source organism: Hyphomicrobiales bacterium (assembly GCA_013214985.1). GTDB lineage: Bacteria > Pseudomonadota > Alphaproteobacteria > Rhizobiales > OSC116 > OCS116. The sequence goes on along the minus strand of JABSRY010000669.1, from coordinate 1,795 downwards.
ATATTATCAGCTATTTTTTATCGGCCATTGGGGACGATATACATGGGCAGCTTGTAGTTGAGCAAAGCAAACAGGCGGGGATAGACCTAAGCCATTGCCAGATTGTAAAAGATGGCCAAACGGCGAGCTATTTATCGATTGTAAATGGTGATGGTGAAATGCAAACCGCGATTAATGATATGGCGATTATCGATAAAATTAATGTGAACTATTTACAATCGATAAAACGGCTAATTAATGAAGCTGAATTGATTATTTTTGACACCAACCTAACTCAAGATGCCATTGACTATATATGCCAAAACTTTAGCCATATTCCTATTTATGTGGATACCGTTTCGGGGGTAAAGGCTAGCAAAATAGAACATAATTTGAATTATTTAAATTGCATAATGCCAAACTTAAATGAAGCCGAAATTCTAAGCGGCATCCACGCAAAAAACGATGGTGATTTAAGTAAAATTGCAACTTATTTTCATGAAAAAGGCCTTCAAAATATTTACATTACTCGCGGCAAGCAAGGCGCATATTTTTCTGGCATGAGCAATGGTGAAATACACACGGAACATCTGCCTGCATTAAGTGGTGATATTATAAATGCCAATGGGGCAGGGGATGCTTTTATGGCGGGGCTTGCCGCCGCGCAACTAAGCAAAATGAGTTTAACAAACACGCTAATATTCGCGCGAGCATGTGCCTTTATTGCCGCCAAATCTGAACATACAATTAACCCAGAAATGAGCCAAGCTCTAGTCGCTGAGTATATGGAGAATAATAATGAATGAATTTTTAAGCATTAGCCCAGAAGTACAAACGGCATTAAACGCCAACAAACCCGTTGTTGCTTTAGAATCGACCATAATATCGCACGGGATGCCTTGCCCGCAAAATGTTGAAATGGCACAAAAAGTAGAAGATGTAATTAGACAAAATGGCGCTGTGCCTGCAACCATTGCAATAATGGATGGTAAATTAAAGGTAGGTTTAACCGCCGAGGAAATAGAGCGCTTAGCAAAAGAAGGGCTTGCCGCGGCAAAGGTTAGCCGCCGCGATATCGCGTTTATTTTAGCTTCTAAAAAAATTGGTGCAACAACGGTTGCCTCTACTATGATTGTAGCGGCAATGGCGGGCATTAAAATATTTGCTACGGGCGGCATTGGTGGTGTGCACCGTGGTGCCGAAACCAATATGGATATTTCAGCAGATTTAGAAGAGCTTGCCAAAACCAATGTTGCGGTTATTTGTGCGGGTATTAAATCTATTTTAGATTTGGGTTTAACTTTAGAATATTTAGAAACCAAAGGTGTGCCAGTTATGGGTTATCAGACCGATAGTTTGCCCGCTTTTTATGCGCGTTCTAGCCAATTTGAGGTGGATTATAACATGCAGTCGCCAGAAGAGATTGCAACCACTTTAAAAATTAAGTGGGATATTGGCCTAAATGGTGGGGCAATAATCGCAAACCCTGTACCCGAAGATGCTGCAATGTCTGAAGCTGAAATTAATCAATATATTGACCAAGCGTTAAAAGAAGCCACCGCGCAAAATATTGCGGGCAAAAACATTACGCCATTTTTACTTGCACGGGTTAGTGAATTGACAAAAGGTCAAAGCCTTAAAACCAACATTGCATTGGTGCTAAATAATGCAAAATTAGCGGCGCAAATTGCGGTATGCTTTCAATAATCTAACGCCGTGTTCTGAGGCGCACTTTAGACGGGTCTAGCTGCGATAATTTATTAATGCCCATTAGCATCATATTGCGTTTAAGCTCGGCTTCGAATTTACCTAAACC
>JABSRY010000668.1 GCA_013214985.1 Hyphomicrobiales bacterium | reverse complement strand
CTATTAAATGGATTCGGCGTGTTTTGATATAAGACAAATGCACTTGCATTGATTGTTCCTCCTGTGTAGTTTAAATTGATATCATACAATTCTGCCTTGTCAGAATATGCTTCCGCTGTTGTGTAGCGATGAGTTATTGTCAATACTTCGCTAAGTTGTGTTTCAGCTGTTGAAAGGAATTTTAAAGAAAATAAAACTTCATCATCTGCCACTTTTACCATACTTGAATGATTCCAACTGGTCGTCAATATCCCTTCATCAATTAAAGTAAAACCAAAGTTATTTTCGTTTAAATAAAGTTCTAGAATCTTGTTTTTGCTAAAGCTTTCTTCTATCCGCATAGTTAGCAATGCTTCTTTAACTTTACGCGTATAAGTACGCTCATTTGTAAGCAAAAAGTTTTTTGCAACCTGTTGGGTAATGGTCGAAGCGCCAATTAGTCTTTTGTTTTTGCCACTAATTACAGTTTTTAGGTTGGTAAACATTGCCCGTGCAAATGCCAAAGTATCAATGCCCGAATGGGTGAAGAAATTTTTATCTTCTGCCGATATAACGGCTTGAATAGTAAGTTGCGGTATCGATTCATAAGGTATAAACAAGCGGCGCTGCTCTGCATATTCGGCCAAAAGTTGCCCGTTTGCTGCATGCATACGGCTCATCACATTTGGCTCATACGCTTTAAGGCTATTATGGTCAGGCAGGTCTTTACTTGCATCCCAAACAATATAGGCTACCACACCAATACCAACAATTAGAATTAGAAATAAGCCTGCAAAAATACTACTAAAAATACGCCAGAGCATGTGAATCCATCATTTTATAACAACCCACATAAATATAGGTCTAGAGCAGAAAATAGCTCGATCACTCGAATCGAGATATTATCCTTGATTATTTTGTCGAAACTAATTCCAGATTGTGGCAATGGCTAGACAAAAATGCAATTTTATCGAATTATTATCAGAAAAGTGTACGATTTTCAAAATATTTAACAATAGAACGCTTAATACTGCCCGCCATTTTGCTCTGCCATGCGTTAGATTTTAGGTTTCGCTCATCATTGGAGTTCGATAAATAGCCCAGTTCGATTAGTACCGATGGCACATCGGGGGCTTTTAGCACTCTAAAACCCGCAAATTTAATAGGTTTTTTGCGGACAACAACATTGCCTTTCATTTGCGTCACTGCAAGCCTTGCAAATTTAACCGATTTGGTTTTAGAATCACGCTGGGCTAAGTCAATTAAAATAGACGCAACAACTTTTGTTTCATTTTTAAACTGCACCCCTGCCAAAATGTCAGATCTATTTTCTTTACGAGCAAGCGCAGCCGCTTCTTTGTCAGATGATTTATCCGACAGTGTATAAATAGATGCCCCTCTGGCAGATGAATGCCTGCTCGCTACCGAATCAGCATGTAATGAAATGAATAAGTCGGCTTTGTGTTTTCTAGAGATTTTCACCCGATCTCGCAATTTTATAAAATAATCGCCTTTCCGAGTTAAATAAACTCTAAATTTACCCGTTGCCAATAATTGCTTTTGCAGTTTTTTTGCAACGTTAAGGACTACATTTTTTTCACGCGTGCCACCCCTTGAAACAGCGCCACCATCAATACCACCATGCCCCGCATCTAATACAATAACGGGCTTACGTTGTTTTTGTATTTGGCTGGCCAATGCATTATTAGTTGCCCGTTGTTTGGCTGCCAAAAGAAGCTGATTAAAATTGGCGGGCTTTCTAACTGGCTTAGTAACACGCATTGCAAGCGGTGCCGAGTTCAGGCTATTGCTGACAGGCGCTACTTTATTTATGTCATCGGCTATTATATTATTTTCAATTATATCAGAGTCAGTTACCGCATCATTCTGAGTT
>JABSRY010000667.1 GCA_013214985.1 Hyphomicrobiales bacterium | reverse complement strand
ATCATAATCAATAGAGAATCTATTTAAATCAAAACGTCAACACAATATTCGGAGTTTCAAAGACTCAGAGTATAGTATCAGGAAAACGCATTAATTTAGTATAATGCACAAACCGATATTCATAATTCTCATCGTCACTTGCTACCATTTCTATATTTTGTTCGGCATTAATAATAGTCAATAATTTATGCTTTAGCATATCAATTTCTAAGTCAAAAGTAGGGGTGACCTTATCTGCCATGGCATTGGCGCAATAACCCATAGGACAAAATAATGCATGATTTGGCTTTATACTCGGGGTAAATGTTGCAAATTCAATTGCCCCTAAATCGGCAGAACCAAAAAAATATGTCCAAATTTTTGTAGGTCCGATTGCAAAAAATACAATGATTAGGAGCGTTATAGATATAATTATTGTCACAAATATTCTCTTTAAGTTTGATTGTTTTATCATATATTGTTTATATTATATAAGTGTTTCAGAGCAAACTGCCTTTGCTATAGGGCACCGCGTATCCGCCAATTCGCACTTGGTTAATTTTACCATTTTGCATAACAATGGTTAGATAAATCTCGCTCGGTCGCCCCATATCCACACCCTGGTCTAGGGTAAATTTATGTTCCTTGTCGCCAAGCGCCGCATAGCTTGCTATTGCGCCTGCAAAACTAGTGGCGGCAGAACCTGTTGCAGGGTCTTCATTCATCCCAAGGTCAAGTGAAAACATGCGGGTGGCAAAATCCACACCATCATCGATGTCATTGGTAAAACAATGAAACGCCCGATGAAATTTGCCTTTAATATATTTTTCAACCGCTAGAGTGTTGATTTTAATGTTCGCCAAAGCAGCGCGATTACGAATAGGAAAGCTATAAAATGGCACTCCGCCATCAAACTGGTCGGGTAAATAATCATCAAATCCAATATCAGCTGCGTTAAGCGATAATATTTCGGCGACTTGGTCAAAGCTTATGGCTACGTTGCAAGATTTTGGAATTTGGGGTGCAATAAACTCAGCATAATCGCAACCATTACTGTTTAAATCTAAACTAACGGCAACGGCGCCAGCTTTTTCGATTAAATTTACATGGTGCTTACCTGTAAACTCACTGCCTTTTTCATCCCGCGCTATGGCAATGCTTGCGCCAATAGTCGGGTGCCCCGCAAAGGGCAGCTCTTGTGCGGGGGTAAATATCCGTACCTCATAAGCGCCATCTTGTTTTGGGTAAATAAATATAGTCTCAGATAAGTTAAACTCTTGGGTGATGTTTAACATCTCTGTATCACTCATACGTTTTGCATTGGGTATTATCGCAAGTGGGTTACCGCATAATTTATGTTGGGTAAATACATCATAGGTTAAAAATTCAGTCACGCTTCATTCCAATCAACAATCGCTTATAGCTTGCTTAATATTTTAAATCAAACTGGCGTAATTTGCTATATAAAGTATTTCGGCTAATGCCAAGCTGTCTTGCCGTTTTTGAAAGATTATTATTGCATTTATGAAGCATATTAATAATTACAATTTTTTCACCTTCATCAAAACTGGTAATTTCATTAACATTCACATCGTCATCATTTACAAAATCATCGGGCAAGTCGGTAATCTTAATAATATTATCATCACAAATAAGCGCCGCAACTTTTAAAATATGGTGCAACTGGCGTATATTCCCGCGCCAAGCATGTTGGTTGAACAAGCGCCAAACATCATCACTAAGGCTAATGTTTTTTTCAAAGTATTCCCGCGCCAAAATAGCGGCAACCAAAGCTTCTAAATCGGTTCTATCGGCTAAGTTTGGCAAACCAATGGTAAAACCATTTAACCGATAATATAAATCCTGCCTAAAAGTACCCGCCTTAACCGATGCTTTTAA
>JABSRY010000666.1 GCA_013214985.1 Hyphomicrobiales bacterium | reverse complement strand
GCCCATTAACGACCAGCCCTTAAGCACTAAAAAGCAAGAAAAAACCGCACTAACCAGCCCAACTAATATAGACATTAATAAAGCACGTTGCATAAACCCATATTGCATTGGTTCGGTAATAAATTCAAAATATTCAGACATATTATTTTCCCGACTTTTGAGTTTTTTCGCCTAACAATATTTTACTGGCCTTGCGAATTTTGGCACGTGCTGCCAACAGCCCATATTTAGGTGCGAATAAAAACACGATAATGAATATAAAAGTTTGTAATAAAACAATAATACCGCCCGTTGCACCATCTAAAAAGAAACTCGCATAAGCACCCACAAAACTGGTGACACTACCAATAATTGTACTTACAACAATTAGTTGTCCAAAACGGTCGCATAATAAATATGCTGTAGCACCAGGGGTAACAATTAAGCCAATAACCAATAAGGCACCTACGGTTTGCAAGGCTGCAATGGTACACGCACTTAATAAGGTAAAGAATAATATATTCTTAAACTTGGTGTTAATACCAACGGTTTTAGCATGGTTTTCATCAAAAAACGTGACCATAATATCTTTCCAAGTAAAGATTAAGACCACAAGGCTAATGCCCGCAATAAGCAACATCTGAATTATGTCTTCATCACTCACGCCTAAAATATTACCCAATACGATATTTTGAACATTTACCGATGCGGGGTTAAGCGAGACCATAAACAGACCAAGCGCAAAAAACGAGGTAAAAATAAGCCCAATAATAGCATCTTCACGCAAATTGGTTTTGGCTTTAATAAAGCCCATAGCAGCAGATGCCAATAGGCCAGAAAAGAAGGCACCGAATACATATGGGATGCCCATCATATAGGCAGCAGCCACGCCAGGCACAATAGAATGCGACAAAGCATCACCAATGAGCGACCAACCTTTAAGCATTAAATAGGCCGATAGCATGGCGCAAACCCCGCCAACAAAAGTGGCAGCAAACATAGCCTTATTCATAAAATCATATTGAAAAGGTAGTAATAACTCATCCATTAGTTACTATCCCCTTTGGTATGGTCATAACCCTCAGGTGATTTGGTTTCTTTACCATAAATAACCAGTGGGCGTTCATCATCGGTAATAACGCTAACGGTTCTTGGGTCATCATCATTATGCAGGTCATGCCCGCCTAGCGTAAAGTGGCGCAATACACCGCCAAAAGTTTTTTCTAGATTTTTTGGGGTGAATACATCGGCGGTTGCGCCCGAATCTAAAATAGTTTTGTTTAGCAAGACAGTATGGTCACAAAAATCTGGTATTGAACCCAAATTATGCGTGGCAACTAGCATTAGCCGCCCTTCGTCGCGCAGGGCTTTAAGCAAGTCCATAATCGCCAGTTCGGTTTTTACATCCACACCCGTAAATGGCTCATCTAATAAAATATATTCACCGGCTAAATTTCTTCCTTCTAAAGAGTAAAAACAAGTGTTTGAATCATAAGTATAAGTAGCGCCTAATTTTGTGAAACCTAAAAAATGAGTATCTAAAGGTCTTGCACCAATTTTATCTCCACCAGGTTTTGGCATATAAGCCTT
>JABSRY010000665.1 GCA_013214985.1 Hyphomicrobiales bacterium | reverse complement strand
CACAAGAAGGCAGGTAGACCCATTGTCTATATCGACGAGAGCGGGTTTGCGCATGACATGCCTCGCACTCACGGATACCCCCAGAAAATTGATGCGGGTAATGATCTAACCTGAGCTGTGGCTCGGGAATTCCGACCTGTTTCATTAGCTCTAGCGCGCGTTGGTTGCTGCCTTTTTTGCCTAGCCTTAAATGCAGATGGATGGTTTCGACTAACTGTTGCCTGATGGTTTTAAGCGGGTCTAGAGAGGTTTGTGGGTCTTGAAAAATCATGCCGATTTTTTTACCGCGCATTAGGCGTTTCTCTTCGGCGGATAGATTGTCTATTCTTGCACCATTAAACCAAACGGAGCCTTCTATTACTTCTCCTGGTGGCTCTAGCAATGCAATGATTGCGTTGCCAACGGTAGATTTACCTGCACCCGATTCGCCTACTATGCCCAAAATTTCGCCAGGATCGACGGCTAGGCTTACATTTTTAACGGCTACAAACATGCCATGACGGCTTGGAAACCCAATTGTGATATTTTTTGTTTCTAATAAAGCCATAATTTACCTTAACTTTGGGTTGAGTGCATCTCGCAACCAATCGCCAAAAATATTTACACTTAACACTAAGATTACCAGTGCAGCACCTGGGAATAGCGTAATCCACCATTCACCTGAAAGTAGATACTCGTTACCAATACGTATTAGTGTGCCTAATGACGGTGTTGTTGGCGACATGCCGACCCCCAAAAAGCTTAATGTCGCTTCGGTAATAATGGCCGATGCCAGATGAATGGTGCCGATTACAAAAATGGGGCTTAAAACGTTTGGCAGAATATGTTTGATGGCGATTATGCGCTTAGGCAGACCTATTACTTGACCTGCTTGCACATATTCTTTGTTTTTTTCGACCATTACACTGCCCCTAATGGTACGGGCATATTGTACCCAGCCTGATATGGAGATGGCGAAAATTAACACATAAATTGCGAGTTCATCATGGACTTCTCTGGGTAACAACCCACGCATGACGCCATCGACTAGCAATGCAACTAATATGGCAGGGAAGGAGAGTTGAATATCTGCAACCCGCATAATGAAGCTGTCGATACGGCCGCCATTATAACCTGCAATTAAGCCAAGGCTAATGCCAATAACCGCCGAAATAATAACCGAGGTAAAACCCACAAATATGGAGATTTGCGCACCATATAAGATGCCTGACCAAATATCGCGGCCCTGATCATCGGTGCCCAAAATAAACCTAGAATCGCCAATATAGCCATCAAATGTTGCCCATATGGGCGGTAAGTCGGCATTCATTAAGTCGATTGCGGCCAGATCAAAAATATCATAAGGGGCAATGAGCTGTGCGCTAAATGCAGCAAATAGGCAAAGAATCGTAAGCCTAAATGAAATTATTGCGGTAGGGGATTTGGTGAAACTATACCAAAGATCGCCTTTGAAAAATAATGTTAATTTAGAATTGCTTTTAGATTTAGCCATGTTTAGCACCTCCATCTATGGTTAAACGGGGGTCAACAAACGCATATAAAATATCGACTAATAAATTAATGCCAACAAATATAACTGAAATCATCATTAAATATGCCGCCATTACTGGGACATCCACTTCTTCGATGGCTTGAATGAATAACATGCCCATGCCTGGCCATTGGAACACCGTTTCGGTAATAATGGCAAAGGCGATTACTAGGCCTAATTGTAAGCCAATGATGGTAATAACTGGAATAAGCGTGTTTTTTAGAGCGTGGCCAAAATTAACCGCATTTTCTTTTAATCCGCGTGCTCGGGCAAATTTAATATAATCGGTTACTAGAACCTCTAACATTTCGGTGCGTACTAGCCGCATGATAAGTGTCATTTGAAATAACGCC
>JABSRY010000664.1 GCA_013214985.1 Hyphomicrobiales bacterium | reverse complement strand
TAGAATGCATATTAATTTTGGTAAAACTAATAAATTGAACAAAATGTCAAAATCTATTGTGAAAATGGATGAAAACATGGCGGGCAAATATCTTCAAATCTCAAAATATGACTATAAAAAACATCAGAGAGTTCGGTTAGGCTTTTGGCCAAAGTTTAGACGCTTCATTGGCAAAGTTCCATTTAGCGACGATTTGTTAGCGGCATATTTTTGCGCATTTGATGAGAAAACACCCCGTAAAGTGCGCGGCGTTTTGTTGGCGGCCTTGGCATATTTTATCTTGCCAATAGATTTTGTACCAGATTTTATATTAGGCTTAGGCTTTACCGATGATGCAACCGTATTGATGACAGCATTTGGTTTGGTTTCTCAATATGTAAAGCCCCATCATCATGCAAAGGCTAAAAAAGCATTAGAAATAGAAATAGAAAAATTTAAAGATCAGGGTTAAATTTCCACTTTTTTGTTAAATAAGCATTGATGTCAATATCCGTTTCACTAATTAATACCATTAACATGCCAAATACATCTGCTAATTCGCAGGCAAACATATCTTCTAGTTCTGCTTGGCTTTGTCCCTTGTTTCTCGCACGTCCTGTTTTCATTAAATAAGCCTGAAATAATTCACCAACTTCTTCTTGTAATTTCATCAAAACCCAATCATTGGTTTTTTCAAAATTATGTTCTTGGCAATATCGAATAGAAGCTTCGCCAAATTTTTTTGCTAGTAAATCTAAATTATGCATATAATTACCTAATGTTCATGAATTGTTCCTTGGTTTATAGTTCATAAATTATAGTTTAGCTACGAAATATTTACTTTTTTTGTTAAAACTAATCTGGAATTCAGAATATCAATAAAAGTAAAACTGTCATGAAATTAATCGAAGCCTATAAAAAACTAATTGAGCAAAATCATCTTCAACCCGATGACGCCCAATTTGAAGTTTTGCAAAAATTATCAATTTTGAGCGATAACTTAATGCATATTGGCGATAAACCCATGCCATATTGGCAAAAGCTATCGGTTAATTTTGGCATTTACAAAAAACCATTACCCGACTTTAAAGGGCTATATATATATGGCGGTGTTGGGCGCGGCAAATCAATGCTGATGGATTTATTCTTTGAACATATTGATATAAAGAAAAAGCAACGCGCGCATTTTCATGCGTTTATGCAAAGCGTACATGCGGGCATGCACGAAGCGCGTAAAAACATAAAATTACAAAAATATAAAACCGAAGACCCGCTAGAGCCTGTTGCCCAAAACATTATAAACAACGCAACTTTGTTATGTTTTGACGAGTTTCAGGTAAGTGATATTGCCGATGCCATGATATTAAAGCGGCTATTTACTAAGTTATTTGATGGGGGCGTGAGTGTGGTCGCAACCTCTAACCGCATTCCAGATGATTTATATAAACACGGCATTAACCGCCAATTATTTGTGCCATTTATAGATTTACTACAAGATAAATGTGATGTCATCAGCTTAGAAGCTAAACAAGATTATCGTTTAGGGCGCTTAATGGAGCATGATGCTTATTTTTCCCCAAACAATGCCAAGGCAATGTCCGAAATGGATTCTATTTGGGCAGAATTGACAGATGAAAACGCTGGTGAACCCGAGCAATTATTAGTGCAAGGCCGAAAGGTGGAAATTCCTCTACAACATAAAGGTGTGGCAAGGTTAGATTTTAATGGCACCTGCGGGGTCAATTTAGGCGCAGCAGACTATTTATCCATTGCACAAAGCTATCATACAGTCTTGATGGATGATATCCCGCAGTTAAGCGCCGAATACCGTAACGAAGCAAAGCGGTTTGTTATTTTTATCGACGCTTTATACGAACAAAGGGTCAATTTTATTTGTTCGGCAGA
>JABSRY010000663.1 GCA_013214985.1 Hyphomicrobiales bacterium | reverse complement strand
ACTCATTGTGTTTTTCTTCGCTATCTTTATTCTTTTTAGACCCAAAACTAATGACGGGCAATAAATCTTCTACTTTGCTAAACATACGTTTTTCAATCACTATTCTTAGCTTTTCATAGCTTGTCCATTTTGGGTTTTGCCCAGCATGATTGGCTCGATGGCGCAGCGCAAACTTCACAACTTCATTTCTAAAATCTTTTGGATTTGCGATGCCCGCGGGTTTTTCAGTTTTGGATAATTCTTCATCCAATATTTCACCGCTTAAAAGTTGTCCCGTATCGACATCTTTAAAATCGTGCCCTTCAATCCAAGAATCGGCAAAGTCGATATATCGATCAAATAAGTTTTGTCCGTAATCCTTATAAGATTCTAAATAGGCTTTTTGTATTTCGTTACCAATAAATTCGGCATAACGTGACGATAAATCAGTCTTAATAAACTCAATATATTTTTTCTCCAAATTGTCAGGCAATTGCTCACGCAAAATACATTGCTCCAACACATACATAAGATGCACAGGGTCTGCCGCAATTTCATATGGGTCATAGTTATAAGTCTCAGACAATGTTTTAAACGCAAAGCGTGTCGAAATGCCGTCCATGCCTTCGTTAATGCCCGCCATGTCATAATATTCTTGAATTGGCTTTGCCTGCGGGTCAACATTTTTTAAATTCTCGCCATTATAAACCCGCATTTTAGAAAATAGGTTAGAGTTTTCATGCTCATTTAACCTTGTCATAATGCTAAAGCGCGCGAGCATCTCAAGCGTACCAGGCGCACAATGCGCATCGGCTAATTGAGAGCCGTTAAGCAATTTCTGATAAATCATTTGCTCTTCGTCAACTCTTAAACAATAGGGCACATTTATCACATAAATACGGTCAATAAATGCTTCATTGTTCCGATTATTCTTAAATGTCTGCCATTCCGCTTCGTTAGAATGCGCCAAAATCATCCCAGTAAATGGGATAGCACCCATATTCTCAGTGCCCATATAGTTGGCTTCCTGAGTAGCCGTTAAAAGCGGATGCAACATCTTAATAGGCGCTTTAAACATTTCAACAAATTCTAACAAACCTTGGTTGGCATGGTTTAGGCCACCACTATAGGAATATGCATCGCTATCGTCTTGGCTAAAATGTTCAAGCATTCTAATGTCCATTTTGCCAACAAGGGTCGAGATGTCCTGATTGTTATCATCACCAGGTTCGGTTTTTGCAGCACAAATTTGGCGTATAATCGATGGATATAATTTCACCACAGAAAATTTAGAAATGTCGCCACCAAACTCATCTAAACGTTTTAATGCCCAAGGGGACATTAAACCCGATAAACGCTGCCTGCTTATATTATATTTTTTCTCAAATATTTCACCATGGATATCGGGGTCAAATAAACCCAAAGGAGATTCATAAATCGGGCTGAGGCTATCGCCTGCTTTAAGTACATAAACAGGGTTTTTCTCAACCAATTTTTTAAGCCTTTCGGCCAAAGAAGATTTACCACCCCCAACAGGGCCCAATAGATAAAGTATTTGTTTTTGTTCTTCTAGCCCTTGCGAGGCATGTTTGAAAAACCCAACAAGGCGCTCTATGGTGTTTTCCATACCATAAAAATCTTTAAAACTAGGGTAAATTTTTGTAGTACGGTTCATAAAAATGCGGCCAAGCCGCGCGTCCTTAGAAGTATCCACCAGCTCAGGCTCACCAATAGCATCAATCATGCGCTCGGCAACATTTGCATACATTTGTGGGTCATCCTTGCAAGCCTGTAAATAATCCCTTAAAGACATTTCTACGATTTTATTTTTATCAAAATTTTCTGAATATAGGTCAAATACACTTTCAACATTAGTCATTTCCAATTCCTTTAAATAAGTATTGAACG
>JABSRY010000662.1 GCA_013214985.1 Hyphomicrobiales bacterium | reverse complement strand
GAAGACACAGTCAATAAATTCTTATTCGTTTCTTCAGAAGTGATCGACAAGGTATTTGCCTGTTCTGTTGTTTCACCAGCAATAATATTCATATTATTTGCTGTTTTATCTAAGCGTTTAGAAGCATCACTAAGTTGCGTAACGACTACATCAACATTTTTTTCAAAATTAGTAGTGATACTGCCAAAACCTTTTACTTTTGCTCCCATTGCAAGCATTGTTTTTGTAATCACCCTAGAACCATTCAGATAAGAGCCTAACATGCCATCTTCCATAATCACGCGGTAATATTTATTTTGTTCAACGTGCTCCATGACTGCGCTTGTTTCACGTATGTAGGCATCTGTTCTGTCGATCAGGCGGTTAACACTGTCATAAAAAGATTTAACGTCACCCTTATCTCTAATATTCAAAATCCTATTAGAAAATTCGCCAAGCGCAACTTTATTCACCACATTACTAACATCTTGAAAATCTGCAACGTACTTGTTTAAAAATACAAATCCCCATGTGCAAATGAATAAAATAGCAATGCCCAAACCAATCATCGAATATTGCACCTCTGATACAGTTTTAATTTGCATAGCATTTGTACCAGAGGCAACATCGCTCGATATCAACATGCTGCTATGCCACAATAAATTCATTATTGACATGACAATGGTGCTGACCAAACAAATTTTAAGTTTAGAGAGATAGGATAAATTCGTCATAAGAAACTCCCGTATTTTTAATTATTTCATTAAGCCTAATTGCGGATTCTTCAAGTCCGACTTTTCTGCTGCTGTTACTTTTTTCAATTTGTAATAACGTTGCATACATCGGAATAATCGTAGATTTTAAAATATCTACATTTGGTACTCGACGACTTGAATGATATCCTGTGATATTCATTTGCTCGTCAAAACTCGGTGTGACATGCGCGATTACCCAGTAATTATCGCCATTAGAAGCTAAGTTATTAACATAAGCAAAAATTTCTCGACCACTGATAATGCGTTTCCATAATAATTGAAATATTACACGCGGCATTTCTGGATGCCTAATAATGTTATGGGGTTGGCCCAATATATCGCTTTCGACATAACTTGATATTTTTAAAAAAACATCATTTACATAAATTAAATTACCTTTAAGGTCAGTTTTACTGACAATAATTTCGTTTTTATCAAAAAACCGTTCAACTTTAGTCGGTGTAATCGACGCGGATAGTTTGCGATTTGCAACTTTGTTACCTACGCTAAAATCCAAGGGATCTTTCTTCCACATAATAGTTCCCTAACTATATTTGTTAACTGAATGAATTGTTAAAACTCTAATTTGTACATCCCCAAAAGATGACAGAAAAGCCTTAATATTAGACTAAGCATCAAAATTTATTCGAAATTAGTCAATTTTTTCAAATTGGATTAGTTCAATTTGATGATTTTAATCAATAATTATTAGCCCATCTAAAACTATACAATAGGGTTTAGACTAATTTTAAAACCAAAAAGACTGCCAAATTCTTAAATTTTATTGAAAATTGGAATTGTTAAGGTTTAACCAGAATCGTTCGTTCAATTGCTGCAATCTCGTCGACGGTAACGTCATCCATTGACGCACCAATGGCATTAGTCTCAAATTATTCGACGGCGGACAATGACACGGTTTCCGTTTCTGGTGGGGTGAGAGACAAAGAAAATATATGTTGCCTGCACTTTGTGCCTCTAACAACGGCTTGAGCTTCCTTCATAGCGCCACCACTTTGTGAGCTCTTGAGTATCATAATTTCAATCCCAAAGCTTGTATAAGCATATTGCGAATTTCCGATATATACACGCCTCACTCCAAGACCCGAAAGTCTTGATGTGATATTATACGGAAATTATCTGTAACTTGATCTCGGA
>JABSRY010000661.1 GCA_013214985.1 Hyphomicrobiales bacterium | reverse complement strand
GTCAGGCTATAGATAACCATGCTGATGGTATTTATGTTGACCCAGTCAGTGGAGAGCCACTATTTTCATCATTAGATAAGTTTGATTCTGGTTCAGGATGGCCTAGCTTTACTAAGCCGATAAATGACGAACATGTTATTGAAAAAAATGACGGTACTCATGGCATGAGCCGTGTAGAAGTGCGCTCTAAACATGCAGATAGCCATCTTGGTCATGTGTTTAATGATGGCCCACAAGACTCGACCGGAATGAGATATTGCATTAACTCGGCTTCGCTAAAATTTGTACCTGTGGATGAACTAAAAGATGCAGGATACGGAGATTTAGAAAATTTATTCGACAAATAATAGGAGAATTATATGACTGACAAATTAGAACGTGCAGTGCTTGCTGGTGGTTGTTTTTGGGGTATGCAAGATTTAATTCGTAAGCAACTGGGCGTGGAAAAAACGCGGGTTGGTTATTCTGGCGGTGAAGTGCCAAATGCGACGTATCGTAACCATGGTACGCATGCTGAAGCAATTGAAATTTTGTTTGACCCAGAAGTGACAAGCTATAGAAAGATTTTGGAATATTTCTTTCAAATTCATGACCCTTCGACGGATAACCGCCAAGGCAATGACATGGGTGCATCTTATAGATCTGCTATATATTACACCTCTGAAAGCCAACGTTTAGAAGCTTTGCGCACTATTGATGATGTGAATGCTTCTGGTTTGTGGCCAGACAGAGTAGTAACCGAAGTTGCAGAAGTAAGCGATTTTTGGGAAGCCGAAGTTGAGCATCAAGATTATCTTGAAACACGGCCAGATGGTTATACCTGTCATTTCCCACGGGCAGATTGGGTATTGCCAAGCTAGGCACTATTACAGATTGATATTATTAACTTTTAAACATTGCTGCCTTTCTTTTGATAGGCAGCGAAAGGGAATTTATGTCTAAAGATACTGAAGATTTTATGGCACCTGAATTGCGTGTGCCTGTATGGATTGATGGCAATGGTGAGCGGAAGACCGATAAACAACATTCGGGTAGGGATGAGGATGTTTTTTTTAATACGCTGACATTGACTTGAGCAGCGTCTGAAAATAGCACCAATATTAATGTTACTTCGGCTAGTAAAAGAATATATTCGTTATTTTCGTAAATTTGGGCGATGTCGGGGACAAAAAATTGAATGCTAAACCCAAGAGCGGTAAAAAACATTGGCAATGTTAAATAGGAAGTTTCTATTTTTTTTGAAAGTATGGCAAAACAGAATACAGCTAATAATATAATTAATGGTAATAAATAATGCATGATGCCCAATAGATTTGATTTTAGAGTTTAGCTTATCAGTGAACGTGTCATTAAACTAGATATAAGGCTTAATAATCCAGCTTACTTTGGTATAGTTTACAAATTGTTCAAACCTATTTATAAATATGGAATTAACAAGATGGCCAAAAGATTTGAACTTATTTTTTAATTCTCTCTCTAAAATACCAATTGGTACAAGTTTTGGACTTTTTAATGGCTCCAAATATAAGTTAACGCATACGCATACTAATCATGGTAAAAATGAAAAATTTTATGCCGAACAATTGTCGAATACAGATTTTATTAGTTTTAATCTTTATCACCTTAAAAACCAGAAGCATTTATTAAAACCCTGTGAAATGCCTGAAGAAAAAGTTATTCACTTTATAGAGAATGTACAACTCATTCAAGTTTGAATTGGAAGGTCAATTATGAAAAACCCAGATTTTGAAATTAGCTATAATCAATTATCAGATACTATGTTTGCTATTACGCAGCCTGAACCAGCGCCCAGCCCACAATATTTTTGGCTAAACACGGAATTTGGTAAAACTATCGGCATGGATGAAAAATGGCTGAATTCATCTAGTT
>JABSRY010000660.1 GCA_013214985.1 Hyphomicrobiales bacterium | reverse complement strand
TCTTATGAATATATTTGCTCATGCGAACATTCTACGCCCCAAGGGGCGGGGAATTGAACCCTAAAAATGATTAAAAAAAAATTGGCCATACCTAGATTAATAGCGCATGATCAAGTTTTTTAGAACATTATTTTTTTGTGTGTTTTTCGATCAGATTTTGAGCATCTTCGATTAATGCTTTGGCATCAAACCCCTTAGATTCCATAAATTTTGACCAAGTCTCATAAACTGCTTCACTGGATTTCTGCCATCTAGCGGTTTCTTCAGCATCCAACACTATAACATTATTGCCAGCTTGCTTGGCTTTTTCGCGTGCTGGCCCGTCAGCTTCTTCCATAATTCTACCCGCATTTGCTGAAAATTCCAATCCAGAATTATCATCAATAACCTTTTTTAGATCATCAGGAAGCGAGTTATACTTATCTTTGTTCATCACAAAAATAAATGGTAACGTATAAAGAGCTTTACCAGTAAATTCGGTGTGGTTAGTGACTAATTCAGCTACTTTAAGGGGTGCAGCAACTTCCCAAGGTATTGTTGTTGCATTGATAACACCTTTTGATAATGCTTCAGGTACTCCAGGAACAGGCATACCAACAGGAATGGCTTTAAGTTCAGTTAAAAGCATATTAATTGCCCGCGTGGCACCGCGAATTTTGAGCCCCTTCATATCTTCAAGCTTGGTGATTGGTTTTTGCGAATGCAGGATACCTGCTCCGTGTACCCAGCCCCCAAGAATGTGAACATCTTGAAATTCTTTATCCCTCATATCTTTGTCTATCATTTCCCAATATGCACGAGAAGTTGCCTCGGCATTATAAGACATAAATGGTAGTTCAAAAACTTCGGTTCTAACAAATCGACCAGGGGTGTAGCCTGCCACGGTCCATATAATATCAACAACACCATCTACCACCTGATCAATTAATGCGGGTGGTCTGCCACCAAGTTGCATAGATGGGTAGCGATCAATTTTAATATGGCCGCCAGAATCTTTCTCAATTTTATCAGCCCATACATATAATATTTTGCTAGGCACAGTGGCTTGTGCAGGCAAAAATTGATGTAATTTTAAAACAATGGTTTCTGCTGCAAAAGCAGTATTTGCCAATGCAAAAACAGAAACAGCACCTAACGCAGCTGAAACAACAAACTTTTTAATAGTCATATTTTTCATTAATCTCTCCCTTTTATCCAAATTTGATCTGCAACTAATATTGACTTTAGCTTACGCACCTAAATATTCCTAATGCGATTAATATCATTCAGCCCTTGTTAGAGGAAATTGAATTTACATAGCATCTATTCAAAAAAAGTATAGCAGGGATTTTTATGTTCAGCCTACAATACGATGCGAATCGGTTTTCTGGGCGATGACTCTCTGAATTCAATGATTACATTTTTGCATTATTATTTGTACTGAAGGTTTATGATTGCTTGACATTTCACCTGATTAGACAGACGTTAGCAGTAATTATTGATCGGTAATTGTCTAAACCCATGTTGAAAATAAATGGGCCTCGACACCAAAGGCCACTTTCTCCGTTCAAGGTTTTGAAATTTGCTCTCATTTTTTTCTCTAACAGACAAACAAAATAAATTGTATTTGCCTATATCGTATGCGATTTTAATGTGCCGCCTTCTTTGGCA
>JABSRY010000066.1 GCA_013214985.1 Hyphomicrobiales bacterium | reverse complement strand
CAACACAGCCGCTACCAAAAAAGCTTTTTTCGCGGTTAACGGTGCGGTCTATAAATTGATCGAGAATGACGAAGTCGCCAGGTGCATATTGCTCTTTTAGTGACCCCACGGCACTTAATGAAATAAGGTCGGTTACGCCCGCACGTTTTAGAGCGTCAATATTTGCCCGATAATTAATGTCGGTTGGGCTGATTTTATGCCCACGCCCATGGCGGGGTAAAAACACTAACTTTAGCCCCTTATACTCGGCATGCAACAGGTCATCTGACGGGTTACCCCATGGTGAATTTATTTTCACCCATTGTTTATTGGTGATTTCAGGTAAATCATAAATACCACTGCCACCAATGAAACCCAGAACTGTTTTTGTCATATCATCTGCCTTATAATTACATCGACAGTTTAGCTAGATTCTGTCGCATTGTCACAAAAAAAGAGGCCATAACGACCTCTTTTAATAAACTTGTTGTGAACGATAAGCTCGCATGTAGGCTTTAACACCTATGATCGACGTAAATTAATGTCTAACATTTTCCCAAATGCGGCGTTTTACGGCATACATTAAACCTGCAAGAATGATTAGGTATAATAATATTTTAATGCCGATGCGTTTGCGTTCTTCCATTTTTGGCTCTGCAGCCCAAATTAGGAAGGTTGAAACATCTTCTGCATGTTGTTCTAAAGTGGCTTTTGTACCATCAGTATATTCTACGCTGTCTTCGCTTAAAGGCTGTGACATTGAGATTTTATTGCCAGAGAAATGGTTATTGAAACTACTTTCACCCAGATCAAAGTTATGCGGTGTTGGCGCATCAGGTTTTCTAAGTGAATTATCACCTGCTTCATTATATTCTACAAGTGCTTTATTATACGCTTCTAACGCTTTAGCATTCACTTCTTTATCATGATCTAGAATATATTGAGGCACCTCATCTTCATAACCCGTTAACAGGTTATAGACATAGTTTGGCCCACCGACTAAACCATCACGCCCCATAAATAGATCTTTAAAGCTATAATGGCCACGCGCTTTAGCAATAAGTGACAAATCTGGTGGAAACGCACCACCGTTAGATGCCATCGCTGCATTTTTATTAGCAAATGGTGCAGGGAATGGATCTTTAGGCAAACGTGGACGAGTGAACATTTCGCCTTCGGCGTCTGGTCCACCTTCTATTTCATATTCAGCGGCTAATGTTTTAACTTGAGCTTCGGAAAATTCTGGCCCGCCAGCTTCGTTAAGATTACGGAATTTGATTAGATCCATACTATGGCAACTTGCGCATACTTCTTTATACACTTGGTAGCCGCGTTGTAATTGTGCACGGTCAAAAGTGCCAAACACACCAGCCCATGACCAATCTACATATTTAGCTTCAGGTGCACCTTTTATTGCGCCCCCCGCTGCACATGCAGCGCCAGTTACGGAAGTTGCAATTAGCAAAGCCAATGCTGTTTTTTGTACTATAGAAGTTATATTTTGTTTTAGATTATTCATTATAACCCCCTTATGCTTTTTGTTCGGCAGCTTCAGCAGCGGCACCTTCGGCACCGAGCACAGCTTCTGAAATACTATTAGGCAGTGGCTTGGTTTTCTCTATTAGCCCCAGTACAGGCAAGATAATAACAAAGAAACCAAAATAATAAATTGTCGACATTTGAGAAACAACGAGGTTAGTAACGCCCGCTATACCCAAGAAATTGTCGGTTGTTGAAACTTGACCGAAATAGCCCAGTAACAAGCCATTGGCGACAAAAATCCAGAAGAAAATACGATAAGCTGGACGGAAATTTGCACTACGAATTTTACTTGTATCTAACCAAGGTACAACAAACAAAATAAGAATAGAACCAAACATACCTGCTACACCACCTGCTTTACTTGGGATAGCCCGCAAAATGGCATAGAAAGGTAAATAATACCATTCTGGCACGATATGCGCTGGCGTAACCAAAGAATTGGCCGGAATATAATTATCTGGATGACCCATAAAGTTAGGGTTAAAGAACACGAAGTAAAATAATATAATGGCAAATAGCACGATGCCATACAGATCTTTCATGGTGAAATATGGATGGAAGCTAAGTGTGTCTTGCTTGGATTTAGCCTCGACACCCAATGGATTGTTTGAACCTGGTACATGCAATGCCCAAATATGCAAAATAACCACACCAAGAATAACAAATGGTAATAGATAATGCAAAGAGAAGAAACGGTTAAGAGTTGGATTATCTACCGCGAAACCACCCCAAAGCAAAATACGAATATCATCGCCAATGAACGGCACAACTTCAAAGAAGTTGGTAATAACCGTGGCGCCCCAGAAGCTCATTTGCCCCCACGGAAGCACATAACCCATAAAGCCTGTTGCCATCATTAGCAGGTAAATTAACATACCCAGTAGCCAAAGCACCTCACGAGGGGCTTTATATGAACCATAATACATGCCGCGTAAAATGTGAATATAAACCGCAACAAAGAACATAGAAGCGCCGTTTGCATGGGTGTAGCGTAACAGCCAACCCCAGTTTACATCGCGCATGATATGTTCGACGCTATTAAACGCCATGTCGGCATGTGGTGTATAATGCATTGCTAAAACAATACCAGTAACCACTTGAACGATAAGCATAAACAATGCAATACCGCCAAATACCCACCAATAGTTTAAATTTCTTGGGTTTGGCATAGAAACCGCCGCACCATGCAAAAGACTAATAATTGGCAAACGCTTTTCTAGCCATTTACCAGCATCGCTCTTAGGCACATAAGTAGAATGTCCACTCATAAATTTCTCCCTACCCTATTTTTATTTTTGTGTCAGAAATAAATGAATATTCTGGAATTTCGAGATTTTTTGGTGCTGGCCCGCTACGTATACGGCCTGCTGTATCATAAACCGAGTTATGACATGGGCAGAACCAGCCATTATATTTGCCAGCTTCGCCAAGTGGAATACAGCCTAAATGGGTACAAACGCCAACCATAATAAGCCATTCTGGCTTTTCGGCACGTGCGCTATCTTCTTCTGGGTCTTTTAAATCTGATAAAGGGGTATTAACCGATGTTTTAATTTCTTCGGCGGTTCTATGCCGAATAAAGATAGGCTTACCGCGCCAGTTTACTGTAAGTGATTCGCCAACGCCAACTGTAGATATATCAACCTCAATAGAAGCCAAAGCTTTAACTGAAGCATCTGGGTTCATTTGATCAAGAAGTGGCCACGCCCCAACACCAACGCCTAAAGCACCAAATGCGCCAGTTGCGATATATAAAAAGTCGCGACGCCCTGGTTCTTTTACTTTGCCTGTATCAGCCAATATTTTATCCCTTCAACTTACAAATCATTTTTTTGATTCATGTTGCCCTAGTCTGCAATTAAAATCAATCCAAACCATAATTAGACTACTTTTGCCATTGAAATGCCTCATTGTCTAGAGTCAATCTAATCTTTCCCCCAATTGGGGCTTTATGTCGCAGTGTAATTATATAAAATACTGTTAAATCTTACTAAACTCAGATTTAGAACCTATATATGGAACAAATTAGTAATTTTTGATTGTATCTAGTTGTGGTGGCTATTATTAAGCCTTTATAAAAATATCCGAATGATCTAGATCAAAAAACATTGCAAAGAGAAATAAACATGGATTTAGCTTTATATATGCCCGATATTCCACAAAACACAGGCACCATTATGCGAATGGCCGCTTGTATGGATTTAACAGTTCATATTATTGAACCGACGGGGTTTAGAATGGATGCAAAAGGCTTAAAACGCTCGGGCATGGATTATTTAGCAAAAACAGTGATGCGGCGCCATGTAAATTTTGACGCATTTAACCAATGGCGCAACGAGCAGGGTAAGCGGCTTATACTGCTGACCACTAAAGCCAGTAGGCCCTATTGTGAATGCAAGTTTGAAGCAAATGATGTTTTTTTATTTGGTCGTGAATCAGTCGGTGTACCGCAAGAAGTACACGATATTGTCGATGAACGCATTATTGTCCCCATGAAAAAAGATACCCGATCGTTAAACTTAGCCATGACCACCGCATTTATTATGGGCGAATATTTACGCCAGATGGATGCGTTTCCAACCGACTGATTAACACTAGAACAAGGCTACATATAATGAGTGAAAAAATACAAAATCTTGAGACGCAAAAAGCCAATGCGCATGCTTGGTTTTCTAATTTGCAAGGTCAAATTATTAGTGCATTTGAAGCGATTGAAGCTGATTATGTTGGCCAAGGTGATGATAAACCGATTGGTAAATTTGTTAAAACGCCTTGGAAGCGCCAACAAGATGGCATCGATAACGCGGGTGGTGGCACAATGGCGTTAATGAGCGGGCGTGTTTTTGAAAAAGTTGGTGTGCATGTATCTTGTGTTAATGGTAAATTTCCGCCTGAATTTGCTAAACAAATTGATGGCGCAGAAGATGACCCGACATTTTGGGCTGCTGGCATATCGTTAATTGCCCATATGCACAACCCAAATGTGCCTGCGGTACATATGAATACGCGCTTTGTGGTTACCACAAAATCTTGGTTTGGTGGCGGGGGGGATTTGACCCCAGTGCTTGCTAATCGCCGCAATCAGACTGACCAAGATTCTGTTGATTTTCATGCGTCAATGCAAAATGCATGTGATGCGCATGATGTTGCCGATTATCAAAAATATAAAGATTGGTGTGATGAATATTTCTATTTACCCCACAGAAATGAAGCGCGCGGCATTGGCGGCATATTTTATGATAGACTAAATAGTGATGACTTTGATGCAGATTTTGCCTTCACCAAAAATGTGGGGGTGAACTTTTTGGATATTTACCCGAAGCTTGTGCGTAGGAACATGCATATGGCATGGACAGAAGCTGAGCGGGAAGAACAGCTGATTAAACGTGGACGTTATGTTGAATTTAACCTGTTATATGACCGCGGTACTATTTTTGGTCTAAAAACTGGCGGCAATATAGACAGTATTTTATCTTCTATGCCGCCAGTAGTGAAATGGCCATAACTTAGACTTTGGCTAGAAGGTTGGTTTTTGTTAATATGAACTGAGATTCTAGCCATAAATTTTCTAATGTTTTAAGACATGTGCCTAATTCAGCACCAGGTTTAAAGCCAATATTCAACAAATCTTGCCCTTTAACGGGGAAAGTTGGGGTATTAAATTGATTAACAAAGTTGAGCTTTTGTCTTAGTTTAGTAATATTATAGTTTTGTTTTGCAGCATTTATAATTAAATTATGCATTACTATTTTTTTAGAATTTTTATAGATCAATTTTGCCAGTTGAATAGTGTTTAGCACTACGATACCTGCATCCCATTTTAGACTAGTGACTATCTTTTGTTGTTTATTTGAAATTTTTAATGTCTTAACCCATTGTTTGACACTCAAATTTGGTAATGTTGCATATAATTGAACTAGCCATTTATCTTCAAACTCCAGTTCGTTATCTTTTATATATTCTACAATACTAAGTTCTAAATTTGTTTTAAATAATTGTTGAAAAATATTGCAATCTTCCATCATTTTTAAAGCTAGGATAATATGTTCGCTTGAATATATGCGGGTAAACTCGTTTAATAACCGTTCTGCGGATAATTGATTTAACCCGCCAACCAATGCAGATATTTGTTTATAATCGGTTTGATCTATATTTAGACCGAAGCGTGCTATAAACCTAAAATACCTTAATATTCTTAGATAATCTTCTTTAATGCGTTGGTCGGCATTGCCGATAAATTTGATTTTCGCCTGTTTTACATCAGCTATGCCCGTTTTTAACGGATCGTGGATTTGACCATCAGCGGACATATAGAGTGCATTAAATGTAAAGTCGCGGCGCATCGCATCTTTTACAAAATCGACCCCATAAACCACGACGGCATGACGCCCATCGGTTTTTACATCTTCTCTTAAGCTCGTAACTTCGAAGTTTTGACCCGCAATCAGCAAAGTGATTGTGCCATATTTAATGCCGCTTTCTACGTAGCGGATGTTATTTACTTTTGCTAATTCAATGACTTGATTGGGTGTGTGGGTCGAGCAATAATCAACATCACCAATTTTGACACCCAATAGATAATCACGCACGGCACCGCCGACAATGCGCCCCTCGCCGCCATTTTGAGACAAGAGTTTAAATATGGTTTGCACGGGAGTCGTATTTAACCAAGCCAATTTGCTAGAATTATACATTAAATCAGGCATTGGTTTATTCGATACGTGCAGTGTTTTTTACGCCATCAATCATTTTTGCTGGAATATACACGCCGCCGATATTATCATCATCCAAGCTGGATAAATAGAACGCGCCGATTGCCATTAGAAAAACCCCAACAAAAATTAATTTTGCAAGATTTTTTGGATGTAATGCCTCGATGGCTTTTCTTTTATGAAAAATGCGCACATAGAGTAAGAAAATTATAAAAGGCATTAAGAATAGTAGCGCTTCTAATAATATAAACTTTGCCATATGGAACCCTTTAATTAATAATACACTATTATATATATAGTTTATCATGGAGATTTTTCAACATATCTGCTGTTGCACCCCAAATAAAGTAATTTTTATATTCTATCACATAATAATGGCGTTGTTTGCCCTGCCACATTTTACTATGGCGTTGGAAATTATTAACATCCATTAAAAAATCTAGCGGTACTTCGAATATCTCATCGACCTCATTTGGATCTGCTGTAAGATTGTAGCCTTTAGAAACTACAGCCACAACAGGGCAAACGTTAAACCCGCTGCCTACTTTATAAGTATCTAAATAACCCAGCACATCCACATATTGTTGTTTGAGGCCAATTTCTTCATCTGCTTCACGCAATGCTGCATGTTTTGCATCCACATCGAAGCTTTCTAATTTGCCACCAGGAAAAGCAACCTCACCCGCATGCGTTTTCATATGCAGGGGGCGCCGTGTCAATATTATAGATGGTTTGGGCTTATCGGTAATTGCAATTAACACTGCGGCTTGTCGATAGCTTCTTTTATCGGCATGCGCCACGTTGGCTTTATGGGTGAAGTCTTTTGGAATTGACTTGTTGAGCTTGCTTTTTGCCTTTACTAAAAAATCTTGCATATTTTAAACTAAACCCGAAACTGCTGATTGTTACTCATTAAAATAAAAGAACCATCTTTTTCGGTCATATATTCTGCCAAATCGTAACATAAGGAACGGGTTAATTTTGCTTCTAGACCATAACGAATGGTTACATATGCCATAAACTGACCATCATCATGTGTGAAGCGAATTGGGTTATGGCGCCCGATAAGTACCTGCCCCGCTAGGTTGGTTTGAACCGCGATATTTTGTAGCTGATTTTGCACATCGACCAACAAATCAGTTGCAATAAACGCGCTATCCTTTACTTTTATTTTAATTTTTTCGGCAGGTGTTATTAGATAATGTGCGCCATCGCCATCGACATCGCGCCACAATACGCTTGCAAATAATGCGACTAATTTAGGCCGCTTTATTTGGCTACCCATATGATACCAATCCCCATTTTCCTTAATTTCAATATCGATTTCGCCGCAATATTGCGGATTCCAACTTTCGACGGGTGCAAAACCCACCGATGAATTTTCGCCGAGCTTTGTTGCTAGATCTGATAAAATATCGCTCATTCAATCCTCGTAATTATTGATTTAACAATAAAGGTAAATTAGATGATTCGATAAGTTTATTTAAACTACCAGTTTTAAATTCCAAATATAAAATTCTATTTGGATCTGTTGGTTTAGGATAATCTATCGCCGCTAACGGCACCCGCTTAAAACCACATTTTGCATAATAATCTAAATCGCCAATTAATATTACAAACGACCATGCGTTTTTAGCCGATAGCTCGCGCGCTAATTTTAGGCTATCTTCAATTATTTTACGGCCAAGACCTAAACCTTGGGATGCGGGATCTACCGCTAGCGGCCCTAAAAGTAGGGCTTTTGCGCCTGCTACATTTAGCTGCCAATATTCGATGGATGCCAATATTTTTATATCTTTGGCGGTATTATCGGCTAATATAACATAACTTAGGGAGTCTATCTTTTTGCAGGTTTCGCGCAATTTATAGCTAGATTTTTTTAATCTATTTTCGCCAAATGCATTGTTTAGCAATTGCGTCACTGCTTTGTTATATTCATGATTATAGGGTGAGATAATAAATTCATCTAAAGAATTTGCGTGCGCTTTACCTGTGGCAATAGCGTTAGTAGAAGGCTGATTCATAACTGTCTTAAAAAAAAATTGAATTGAACTAAGGTGTGCAAATTAAATAATTATTTTTCGTCGTAAGAACATGGTTTTTCCTTCTATTAATCTTCGAATAGCATACATATAATACTGAAACAAGTTATTAATATTGATACTATACTCCTGTCACCCAATTAACTGGTAATTTTTATCAGTAATGATTCTGAAATTATCAGTTATGGTGTCCCGGAATTCATTCCATTTTTTTGGCAGTATTCTTCGAAAAAAATTGAAGATTGCCTCAGTGAATTGATTGAAATGGGCATAGTAATGATTGTGTGTTACATGTTTGTGCATAAGACCCCACAGCCGTTCAATTGGATTGAGATGTGGCGCATAAGCGGGTAGGAAATGTAGTTTTATGCGTCGTGTGGGTGCGTTAAGCCAAGGTTTTAAAGCCTTGGCATGATGATAGCGTGCATTGTCAAGAAATATATGGATCATGCGTTTTGAAGGATATGCTTCTTCTAGTTTTTGCAATAATTGCAGTGTGGTAGCTGCATTGATTTTTTCGGCCTCAAC
>JABSRY010000659.1 GCA_013214985.1 Hyphomicrobiales bacterium | reverse complement strand
ACATCCTGTGCATGTGCTTTATGTGCGATTAGCAGCGAATCTTTTGTATCAATTATAATTAAATCTTCAACACCAACTGTTGCAATTAAACGAGTTTCGGCTCGTATTAAAGTATTTTGGGTATTAATCGCTTTAACATCACCCATAAACGAATTACCATGTTCATCCAATTGGGAGACCTCTAATAAAGCATTAAAGCTGCCAATATCGCGCCAACCAGCATTTAATGGAACAACAATAACATGATCATCTTCGTTAGCTGCCGCAGGCTCCATTACCGCAAAATCAACTGATTTAGACGGGCAGTCAGAAAATTCTTCTTCATTAATCCGAATAAAGTCCAAATCCAAAACTTGGTTATTTAGGGCATTTTTACATACATTATATATAGAAGGGCAATATTGCTTTAATATTTCCAAATAACGCGCAGCCTTAAACATAAACATGCCGCTATTCCAATAGTAGTTTTTACTTGTTATATAATCGATTGCGGTGATTATATTGGGTTTCTCAACAAATTCATTAACTTTAAAAGCATTATTATAAGCTTGGCCGCGCTTTATATAGCCATAACCTGTTTCTGGTTTGTCTGGCACAATACCAAAAGTAACCAGTTTATCATCTTGTGCATGTTGCATTGCAATGTTAACTGCATCGTGAAATTCGGTAATATTCTCTATAATATGGTCGGTTGGCAACACCAACAACATAGCATCTGCATCTTTATTAAGCGCGTGAATTGCCGCCAATGCTATTGCAGGGCCCGTATCGCGGGCAATTGGCTCCAATATAATACCATTATGCTTAACATCGACTTGGCTAATTTGCTCGGCAACTAAAAATCGATGCGTCTCATTACAAATAAAAATACTAGGTGCGCAGTTTAAACCTTCTAGCCGAACTAATGTTTGCTGAAATAACGTACGCTTACCAGTAAGTGGCAAAAACTGTTTCGGGTATCCACTGCGCGACAAAGGCCAAAGGCGCGTTCCCGCACCGCCAGACAAAATCACAGGAAAAATCATATGCGCTCCAGAATTAATTAAGTTATTATACTTTAGTATAATAACTTAATTAATAATCAACAAGCTAGCACTAAGAGACTAATAACTCTCAAATATTTGATTTTCTGGCATAATGAATGATTGTCTAAAATATCTTAAAACGGTCTCGGCAATCGGGCTTAATTCTTTCTTTTTATTCCAAGCAAGTCCAATATCCATAGTCGGCGCTTCGGGCTGAGTAGCAATTTTTAAAATTCTTTTACCTTCAAGTGACCAAGGCCTATATACCATGTCCGATAAAATGGTAATCCCTGCCCCATTTGCAACGGTAGATCTAACCGCTTCAACAGAAGATGTTCTCAAGCTAACATTAGGCGCGTGGCCGTTTTCTCCCCAATAGCGCATTGTTGTATGCGCCGCTTCATCAATGGTCAGCATAATATAAGGTCGTTCGGCGATCTCGGCAAAACTAACCGTTTTTTGTTTGGCAAATTCATGGCCATTTGGCACCCATAATCGCCGATGAGATCTAAATAATGTTTCGCTTTCTAAATCAGAGTTTAAAACATTAGAGGTTAGAACAATTGCCAAATCAAAACGATTCGCAATCAACCCTTCTTCAATCTGCTCCCTGCGCAATTCATGCACCTGAATTTCAATGCCAGGGTAATGCCGTCTAAGCCTGTCTAGGTGAAAAGGTAAAAAATAACCAAGAACAGTATAACTAGCGGCAATACTAATTTTACCCTTTTTCATGCCAATCTTGCGTGTAAAGCGCAACGCTTCATCCATTTTTTGCAAAATTTCAGATGCAGACCGCAAAAACTCGCGACCTTCTTCGGTTAATTCCATCCCAGTAGATGTCCGCTTGAATAATGACGAGCCAAGCGCAAATTCAAT
>JABSRY010000658.1 GCA_013214985.1 Hyphomicrobiales bacterium | reverse complement strand
CATTCAATAGGTCGGCTAAATCATAATAATGATGGTCACTAATAACTTCATTTTCGACACGTAATAATTTACTATTATGGCGCGGTTCTACGGGCCGCAGTGCAATATTCTTTTCAGGTAATTCAAAATTAAATTCTTCAACACGCATAATATATCCTTAAATCAGCGACATCTTTTACGCCTTAATTTCAATATATACAAGACAAAAAAAGCCATCCTTTTCAAGATGGCTTTAATTTATTATTTTATGTAGTCACTATATAAAGTTGAACTAGTGCAAAATTTGAGAAAGGAACAATTTAGTTCTTTCATTTTGCGGGTTATCAAAGAAAGGACCAGGTGTATTTTCTTCAATAATCTGCCCAGCATCCATAAAGATCACACGATCAGCAACTTTACGGGCAAAGCCCATTTCATGCGTAACGCAAATCATAGTCATGCCTTCTTGCGCAAGGTCTGTCATCACGTCCAACACTTCCTTAATCATCTCAGGATCAAGTGCAGATGTTGGTTCATCAAACAACATAATACGTGGTTTCATACACAATGAACGCGCAATAGCAACACGCTGTTGCTGTCCACCAGAAAGTTGACCAGGATACTTGCTTGCTTGCTCAGGAATTTTCACCTTTTCAAGGAAACTCATAGCAACTTCTTCAGCTTCAGCTTTCGCCATGCCACGTACCCAAATCGGTGCCAATGTACAATTCTCTAGAATCGTCAAATGTGGAAACAAGTTAAAATGTTGGAAGCACATGCCAACTTCGCGGCGTACTTCGTCAATTTTTTTCAAGTCATTTGTCAATTCAATACCATCAACAATAATATCACCCTGTTGATGTTCTTCAAGACGGTTAATACATCTAATCATAGTTGATTTACCCGAACCAGACGGTCCACATACAACAATAATTTCACCTTTATTCACTTCAATATTGATATCACGCAACACATGAAAATCACCATACCATTTGTGCATTTTAGCTATTATTATAGCTTTACGATTATCACTCATTTCAAAATCCTATCTTTTATGTCCAGTATGCAGTTTTCTTTCTAAGTAAAGGCTGTAACGAGACATACCAAAACAACATATAAAGAAAAACACCGCAATAAACGCATATAATTCATAACCTAACGCTTGCCAATTAGCATCTGCGATGGCCGCTTGGCCAATCCCAAGTGGGTCTAACAAGCCAATAATCAATACCAATGTCGTATCTTTAAATAAACCAATAAAGCTACTAACAATACCAGGAATCGAAATTTTCAAAGCCTGTGGTAATACAATCAAACGCATACTTTTCCAGTAGGATAAACCTAAAGCATCAGCTGCTTCATATTGTCCCTTAGGAATAGCGGCAAGGCCACCACGAATAACTTCAGCCAAATAAGCCGCAGAAAATAATGTCACCATTATCAACACACGAATAAGCAAGTCGAAGTTTACTTCAGGCGGTAAGAAATACGACAAAAGTGTAGATGCAATGAATAACAGAGTAATAAGTGGTACACCACGCATAAACTCAATAAACAATACAGCAAATACAGAGAAGATAGGTAAAGAAGATAAGCGAGCAAGCGCCAATATAATACCGATCGGCAAAGAAACAAATATACCAGATAATCCAATAATTAAAGTAAGCATAAAGCCACCAAATTTATTAGTAGGTACAACTTTCAAACCAAGCGTTTCAGAACCAACAATTAAAACAGCACAAACTAAAGGTATAATTATAGCAATTAGTAATGCACCTTTCATTGCACGCAATTTCTCAACTAGAGCAATTGCAATGGTAACGGCTATTAATACAAAACTAAGATTAACACGCCATCTTTCACTATCTGGGTAGAAACCATAAATAAACTGGTCCCAACGTCTATAAATAAACGCCCAACAAGCACC
>JABSRY010000657.1 GCA_013214985.1 Hyphomicrobiales bacterium | reverse complement strand
TTTAGAAGCATTTTTAGAGGATGATGTCGAGCAAAGCTCAACCGCTAAATCAAAATCAATTGATGAAACTCTAATTTCACCAGGTTTGCTATCAAGCCATTATGCTCCACAAGTCGAACTGCGCATCAACGCAATAGATATTAAACATGACGAAGTATATTTAGCCTTTGGCGAACATCAGTTTAACCGTGTCCACAGCTTAAACCTCAGCAAAACAAGCGACCTTGGCGAAGCCGCACAAAATTTGTTTGCTATGTTGCATAGTTTGGATGAGTATTGCGCTGAAAATAATTTAAAAATTGCGGTAGCCCCCATACCAAACCAGGGTTTGGGCATCGCAATTAACGATAGACTAACCCGCGCGGCAGCACCAAGGTAAGAAATGACACATAATCCATTATCCAACACAAATATCGAATTTTTCAAAACACTTTTGGGCAAAAAATATGTGCTGATCGAGCAAGGTGATATCGCACCTTATATAGAAGAGCCGCGCAAAATATATTCGGCACAAAGCCCCTGCGTATTACGCCCAGCAAATACTGAGCAAGTTTCTAAAATAATGCAGCATGCCTATGCGCATAATTTAGCAATTGTTCCGCAAGGCGGCAATACAGGCTTAGTCGGCGCACAAGTGCCAAAAACGGGTTCAGAAATCATCCTGTCACTTAGTCGCTTAAATGGCGATATTAAAATATCAAAACTCACCCAAAGCCTAACCTGCGGTGCGGGCAATACATTGGCGCAAGTACAATTAGCAGCAGATCAAGCCGATTTATTATTCCCCCTTAGCCTAGCATCCGAAGGCAGTTGCCAAATTGGCGGCAATATTGCCAGCAATGCAGGCGGTACTGGCGTGCTAAAATATGGCAATATGCGCGATTTGGTTCTAGGCCTAGAAGTTGTCATGGCCGATGGCCAAATTTGGGATGGCCTAAAAGTATTGCGTAAAGA
Organism: Hyphomicrobiales bacterium; assembly: GCA_013214985.1. GTDB lineage: Bacteria > Pseudomonadota > Alphaproteobacteria > Rhizobiales > OSC116 > OCS116. The sequence goes on along the minus strand of JABSRY010000657.1, from coordinate 952 downwards.
CAATACGGGCTATGATTTGAAACATCTTTTCATCGGCTCCGAAGGTACGTTAGGCATTGTTACCCAAGCCACGCTAAAACTCTATGCCAAACCACAAAATACCAGCATTGCTTTTTGCGCTATTAACCACCCAAAAGATGCCGTAAATCTATTATCATTAGTTCAGAAAAATTCAGACAATCAAGTAACCGCCTTTGAAATTATCCCACAAATTGGCATCGATTATGTGTTAAAGCATGGGCATGATGCACGCTTCCCACTTGGCGACAAAAGCCCATGGTATATTTTACTAGAGCTATCGGCCGACGAAGATAAGCTAATAGAAATTTTAGAAAAAGCATTCGAAGCCGAATTTGTAACCGACGCAGCCATCGCACAAAACAAGTCTCAGGCCAACGAATTTTGGTATCTGCGCCATATGTTATCCGAGGTACAAAGCCTAGAAGGCGGTAGCATTAAGCACGATATTAGCGTCGCCGTTGCCGATATTCCAGAGTTTTTAAGCAAAGCAGCAATTATTGTTGAAGCTACTATTCAAAACGCCCGCCCCGTCCCCTTTGGGCATATTGGCGATGGCACTTTACATAATAATGTCAGCCAACCTGTGGGTATGGATAAGCAAGAATTTTTAGACCAATGGTCAAAACTGGCCGATAAAGTACATGCCCTAGTGTTAGAGCTAAATGGCTCAATCAGCGCCGAACATGGCATCGGCCAAATGAAATTTGGCGCAATGAGCAAAATTAAATCTCCAATCGAGCTAAATATGATGCGCCAAATCAAACAACAGTTCGACCCTAAAAACATCCTAAACCCGTCTAAGACGGTGCCTTTATGTTAGGCCCCTGCGGGCGCTTCCATCCGCAAGCTTGCTGCGTCCTAACGGACGGGCTCAGTCGCCAAGCTCGCAAAAATACTTTTTGCTCAATTATATCTAACCCTGAGGGCGCTT
>JABSRY010000656.1 GCA_013214985.1 Hyphomicrobiales bacterium | reverse complement strand
TCTTAACGCTACAATAAAACCTACCTCGACAACGAAAACAACAAATTCATCACCTCAGAATCAATCATTAGTATTAGAAGAAAAGTTACCCATTTTAGGCTATGCACAAGGCAATATAATAGATAGAGGTAACGTAATTAAAACCCCTATCGGTTACATTGACAAGCCACACTCGCTTGCAAATTACACAGACTTATATTGCGTATATATAACAGGTGACAGCATGTCACCAGAGCATAAAAACGGCGATTTACGTATAGCAACGCCCCATCTGCCATATAATAATGGCGATACTGTAATTTTTGTAGTTAAAGACCCATCAACGGGTGAGGAAACAAGCTATATAAGAACTTATCTAAGAACGACAACAACAGAAAGCGGGCTAGTATTAGCAATTTTCAGCCAACACTATCCGTCTGTAGACATCAACTTTAACAATAAGAACATTGTCTTTATTCATAAAGTCCTAAGCTATAACGAAGTCCTAGGACTTTGAAGTTGCTATTTACTCAATTGACAATAAGCTATTGTGTTTTCGCCTGAATAAGGCGAGGAAATTTTTAATTTCCAGCGCTCGTTAAAAGGTTTACCTTTATTTAACATCAAACCAACAACTTGAACGCAAAGTTTTCTGGCCTCACTAGCCGACATGTCTAAAGTAATATTAATTTCAGAGTTCCAGCCACTTATATCGCAGGGCTTACTCAATAAGCCAGTTTTGTCCAACATAGTGCATAAATAATAAGCGGATTTAACTGATCCATCATCAGCACTTGCCGAAGTTACGCCGATACTAAAACTCAATAATACTAGTAATAATATTTTCTTAATTTTCATTTTTTCACCATGAATAATAATGTAATTTATCTTTTTTCATTCATAAAAATTAACAGTGTTTTTTAGCACACTAGCGAATTTATAAATATCTTCTAAAGTATCTATTGGCTCTTTTATCTCTTCTTTATCAGAATTGATTGTAATGCTAATATACTTCTGAGCGGTATTAAATCGTAACCTACATATTGGCTTGCGGTTATTATCGTCAAGCAATACCCCAAAGTAACTTTTCGTATCCCTAGCGCAGACCCTCTTTAAATCAACGACCTCACTCATAATAGCTTTAACAATTAAATAACCCTGCGCCTCATCTTCTGTTGTAACAATCCCATCATCAGATTTTTCAATCAATTGTTCAACGGGTTCATTTTCAAGGTCTGGCGTAATTGCAGAGTTTAATCGTTTGTTTAAACTATCATTTAAAAAGCGTTTCAATGCTTTCCTTATTATTTGCTCAAATTGGTCTTTTACTTTTTGTGTTTTAGTACCACTATAAACTTCAGATGTTAGAAAATCACAAAATTTGGGGTCAGGATTTACAAATTGCTTTTCTATTACTGACTTGATTTTATTTAAATATTTCAAATCACTTGCTGCATTGACAATAGAATCAATATCAAAGCTCTCTTTAGTTAATTTGCTTATTTCTTTGGCAATATGGTTATCTATCTGGTTCAATTCCAGAGTTAAAAACGGTTCATCATCCATTTTATTCTTGGCATCTACATCCGAATAAAATTGATATGTTCTACCATTTGTCAAAATTGCAATTCGCGTAGTTGTGTTTGTGAAATATCTAAATAATTGAGCCGCATGTTTTAAATTTAACGGATCATTATATGGCTTACATTCAATAATAATTTGAACCTCACCGTTGACCAGTAAAGCATAATCTACCTTTTCACCCTTTTTCAAATGGGTATCGGCCGTGTATTCGGGCATAACTTCACCCACATCAAATACGTTATAACCAAGAACTTGTTGAATAAAGGGTAAGATCAAACCCTGCTTAGTCGCGTCCTCATTTGTAAAATGTGCTGATTGTTCGTCTGCTTTTTTGGCTAACGCCTTT
>JABSRY010000655.1 GCA_013214985.1 Hyphomicrobiales bacterium | reverse complement strand
GTCTGCCACCACTTTGTTAAGCCGCATGCCCGCATGTTGTGCGGCGAAGGAAATAACACTGGTTGTGCCGCCATAAGCTGCTGATCTTGTTGCTGACTCGAAACTATCGGCATTCATAATACCTGCGCCAGACAATTGCTCAATATGGCAATGGCTATCGACACCGCCTGGTAAAACCCATTTGCCCTGTGCATTAATTTCTTGTTTGCCGGACGCTAAATTTGACCCTATTGCTACTATTTTACCGTTTGAAATAGCAACATCTGCCATAAATATATCGCTTTGAGTTACTACTTTTCCGCCTTTTATAACCAGTTCATGCTGCATGATTTGTCTCGATAATTATTAGTATTCATACGGTATACCACTATTATACTGTTTGCAATATTTATTATTTTGTCTATAAACATTACTAATATTTAGGAGAGAATGTGACTATTCCCAAAACAGTAACAGTTGGCCAGTCCACTTATATAATTTTGAAAAAAATGATAATGGATGGGGAGTTGAAAGCCGGTGCAGCCTTGCAAGAAACCCAACTTGCAAAAAAAATAGGTGTTTCTAGAACCCCTGTGCGTGAAGCCTTGGGGCAGTTGGTGAATGATGGATTCATTGTGCGCGGTGAGGGTTTTACTTCATTTGTAAAAACGTTATCGGTTTCAGAATTTGTTGAAATATTGCATATAAGGCGGTTGCTCGAAGTAGAAACGGCAGGTCTTGCAGCAGAAAATAATGATAAACGTAATCTCATAGAAATTAGAAAAACAATTGAAGCGCTTAGTGATGAAAATCCGATTGATAGCAATAATCACTTTTCGATCGACGATCTATTGCATGAAGAAATCGCAACCATGGCTGGCTCGCAATCCTTGGCCGATTTAATAATATCTCAGCGAAATAAAACCCGTGTTTTTAATCATAGTTTGCTGCCTAACCGCTTTGAACCTGGGAAAGAGGAGCATTTGAAAATAATAGATGCAATATTAACGGGTGATGTTGATGCTGCACGAGCCGCTATGCGAACACATATAGAGAATGTTCAAAAAGGCATTATTTCGCATTTAATGCGGTTGTGATGCGAATTTTGGCAGATAAAATGTAACCCAAAATATACCATTGTATGCGTGGATATTGGTTCCCTTTTGAGCACTGCTTACTTGGTAAACATTTGGGTATTTGCCGCGATACTCAACATGGTTGAATTTTATTGAATTAAATACCGATACATGCATACTCAAGTTAAATTATCAGAATAAATCTTGGGGGAAGAAAATGGGAATTTTAAAAGATCTTGTACATCGGCAAGTTGATGGCTCGCCACAAAATGGGGAATTCGGCTTAAGGAAGGCTGGCATGCCACGCGACGGTGCGGTTGAGTTAACATTGATAACTATTGCGGCCACCAACGTTCAATTAAAATCAGACAAACAATCAAAATCAGACAAAAATAAATATCAAATCTATTTTCATCATATGTTAGAACTCAGTGCAAGCACTATATTTAAAATTGATCCAAAGAGTTTTGACCTACAATTTTTTATACAAGAATATTCTGTAGAACTTAAACCAATAAATACTGAGGGGGATTGTTCGGTTTTTTTGATAAAGTCGCTGCCGGAGTCGATAAACGGGGTTACTTCTGTAAGTAAATCCTACACTTCCACTCTTGGGGTATCTGCAGGTGTATTCGGCGAGACACCCACTATGAACGTATCAGCCAGTGAATCGGAGACACATTCTACAGGATGGAATATCCAGGATTGTAAGGTCGTAAATACTTCAATACCTGGAGATGACCCGTTCGGTAGCTGGAAATTTAACTTCCTTGATAAACTGTAAACGGCAATGCAAAACTAGTCCACAGAGGCGGTAATGTTTTATTACTGCGGGCGGAGTAAAACTCTGCCACT
>JABSRY010000654.1 GCA_013214985.1 Hyphomicrobiales bacterium | reverse complement strand
GGATAGAGCAGTAGAATTTAATATAACTTTATCTGCATAAACGCCATCAGTACGGCATATATTGGTTGCACTTTTATTCTCACCATTCACCACAAAATGCGTTAAGTTGGATTTTGCATCCAAATTATAATTAAAGTGATGCAAGTTTAAACTTGGCGCATCATTTAGATTAATATGTGCTTCAATTATGGTCGCTTTTACATTTTGCTCAAGCATAATGTAATGGCGGTTAAATTGCGCTTGGTCGTTTTGGCCAGTGGTAACAAAAATCATAAAGATTGGTAAATCTTCAGCAATATCTTGTTTTACACTCAACACCAAACCATCTCGCCACATAACGCGAGTTAGGTTATCTATGGCATTTTGGTTGTCATCTTTAGCAAAGTTTGTCGCCAAACTGGCTGGTAGCTTATTTGAAGCCGTTAATTCGGCCAATGAACTAACATTTATTTTATCTACAACGGCACTAATGTCCGATAAATCTAACCGCAATTTACCATCCACAAAAACAACAGGCGCATATTGGCTGTCATCAAATGCGGCTATGGTTGGGTGGCTCTTAACATCATCAAAACTAATATTTGCAGCCGAATTTGCATAATTTTGTTTTTTACTAAATTGCTTACGTAAATCAGAATAATGGTAAGATTCGACGCGTTTAGTCGCTATACCATTGGTTTTCAACCAATCAACGGCTAGTTGACGGCTTGCTGCATTATCACCTTGCGGTAAATCGTCTTTATGTTGCTCAAAGGCGGCAAAAAATGCCAATTCGCCCGATGAATATTTTCTAATAGTCTTGGTCATAGTTTAGTTTCTCTACAAATTAGCCAATTAAGCAGCAGCGATTATATTTTTATAACCATCGCGTTCAAGTTCGTGCGCTAATTCTTTACCGCCAGATCTGATAATTTTACCATCGACAAGAATATGCACAAAATCAGGCTCGATATAATCTAATAGGCGCTGATAATGGGTGATAATTAGCATGGAGCGTTTAGGGTCACGCAATGAATTAACACCATCTGCAACCACTCGCAAAGCATCAATATCCAAGCCAGAATCAGTTTCATCAAGCACACAAAGGGCAGGTTCTAACAACATCATTTGCAATATTTCGTTACGCTTTTTCTCACCACCAGAGAAACCAACATTAAGCGGACGACGCAACATTTCGGGCGTCACACCCAAATATTGTGCTTTTTCTTTTACAAGTTTCATAAATTCTGGGGTTGGCATTTCTTTTTCGCCGCGTTGCTTGCGCTGTGCGTTTATCGATTCTTTCAAAAATGTCATCGTTGCGACACCTGGTATTTCTAACGGGTATTGAAACGACAAGAACAAGCCTTTTGCAGCACGCTCTTCAATGTCTAATTCAAACAAATCTTCGCCCATAAAAGAAATAGTACCCGCGTCAACTGCATAAGCAGCTTGGCCTGCCAAAACATTAGCAAGGGTGGACTTGCCCGCGCCATTTGGCCCCATAATGGCATGAACTTCACCAGCGTTAATGGTTAAATCAAGGCCTTTAAGGATAGTTTTTTCTTCGACAGAAGCTTGTAAATTCTTAATTTCTAACATATCTAATTCCATTCAAGGTTGGTTTAACCAACACTGCCTTCTAGGCTAATTGCTACTAATTTTTGTGCTTCTACCGCAAATTCCATCGGTAAATTTTGTAATACTTCTTTGCAGAAACCATTGACGATAAGCGCTACCGCTTCTTCTTCATTTAAACCACGTTGTCGGCAATAAAACATCACATCATCATTAATTTTTGATGTGGTTGCTTCATGTTCAAATACAGAAGATGAGTTACGCGCTTCCATATATGGAATCGTATGGGCTGAACATTTATCGCCAATTAGCAAACTATCGCATTGTGTAAAATTACGCACATTGGTTGCACTACGTT
>JABSRY010000653.1 GCA_013214985.1 Hyphomicrobiales bacterium | reverse complement strand
CTATTCTACGCAGTCGTAAAAAGCAACGACTGTTAATTAAAAAAGCTGCTTAGATAGCTTAAAAAAATAAAATTATTTGTATCTCATCAGGTGAGCTGTGTCTAAATTACGTGTTTTCGTTCAGGTTAAGACATAGATAGATTAGTTTTATGCCCTTCTAAAAAATAATATCCTACAGACAATGCTTGCTCCATCTTCTGGCGGGGCATTTGAAAAATATGTGAATTTTCGGTCAGGCACTATCTAGTGCCTGACCGAAAAAGCAAAAAGCACTATATTTATAATCTATAACGAGAAAAACAAAAATGAAGAAATAAAAAAAGGGGCAGAAAACAGGGAAATATAGCCCAAAAGGGCCAAATACAGCAGAACTTCGGATAAAAGTTTGATAAAATAGGAGGCTAATTAACTGGGAGAGAAAAAAAGTGACAAGAGTAGTAAAAACACCCCAAGCTCAATTAGGAGAAATAGCCATATCAGCCATAAAAATAAATCCGCGGTCACGAGATGACATTCCTCAAATATTACAAGGCCTGCAATATTTATATATAACACCGCTCTTAAAGACGGCATTATTTAGTGCGTTAGAAAAATTAATACCCGCAGGGATTGATAGTAATAGAGGTCGGCCGGGAATGGAACTATGGCGCATATTCGTAATGGGGACTTTGCGGTTGAATATTAACTGGGATTACGATCGATTACATGAGATGGTTAATTGCCACATAACAATTCGGGAGATGTTAGGACACAGCGGATTTGGAGAGAGCTATAAATATTCACTGCAAACAATCAAAGATAATGTAGCGCTGATAACACCAGAAATTTTAGATGAAATAAACCAGGTCGTAGTAAATGCAGGTCATGATTTAGTTAAAAAAAAAGAAACCGAGCCTACCTTACGCGGACGAGGTGACTCATTTGTAGTAGAAACCGATGTACATTACCCGACGGATCTTAATTTATTATATGATGCGATGAGGAAAGTCATAGCAAGCGTTAGCCAAGAAAGTGAACGAGGCAAGGCAGAAGGATGGCGCCAATATCAGCATAATATTCGCCAAGTAAAGAGAGCTTATCGAAAGGCGGAGAAATCCAAGCGTGGGGGTTATAAAGATCAAGATAAAGAAACCAGACGATTAGAAAAAGTAAAGGAGGCGCATAAAAGTTATATTGAATTAGCCAATGATTTTCTACAAAAAGCACTTAAGACGCAGGAAGAACTACAAAAAGAGGATAGATACAACGAGATAAATTGGTTAATGATAGCTGATTATATTCACCACGCCAATCGGCAGATTGATCAAATTTCACGTCGTGTGTTAGACGGAGAAATTATTCCTCATAGTGAAAAAGTATTTTCACTATTTGAACCGCATACTGAATGGATAAGCAAAGGGAAAGCAAAAGCACCGGTAGAATTAGGGTTGCGTGTTTGCATTATGGAAGATCAGTTTGGTTTTGTTCTACATCACCGCGTTATGGAGAAAGAAGCAGACGTACACATTGCTATTCCAATGGTTAAAGAAACGAAAGAACGATTTCCTAATTTTATTGCTTGTAGTTATGACAAGGGATTTTATTCGAAAGATAATAAAGCAGCACTGAAAGAAGAGCTTAATACCGTTATATTACCTAAAAAAGGACGTCTGAATAAACAGGAGAAAGAAGAAGAAAGCAATCCTGATTATATTAAACGACGATATCAACATGCTGCTGTTGAATCAGGTATTAATGCATTAGAAGTACATGGTTTAGATCGCTGCCTTGATCATGGGCTTGATGGCTTTAAGCGCTATGTTGCCTTAGCTGTCGTTGCCAGGAATATTCAGCAGATAGGGGCTATTCTACGCAGTCGTAAAAAGCAACGACTGTTAATTAAAAAAGCTGCTTAGATAGCTTAAAAAAATAAAATTATT
>JABSRY010000652.1 GCA_013214985.1 Hyphomicrobiales bacterium | reverse complement strand
ACCAACGGCAACAACAGGCAAAGCCCAAATTTCTTGTAGTGGTTTGTTTTTAATTGCCGTTCTTGCCATGCTCGCAAGCATAGAATTTTTACCAAATAATTTGTCAATGTTGCCTTTGGTACAAATTACAGGTTCATCAATGGTGGCAGTGCCCACATCAACGCCACTTTCAATTTTATGGCCAATCAATAACAATCTGTTTTTACTGTTATAAGGTGTCGGTGCCGCTTTCACATCAAAAGCAAGTATTGGGGTTCTAATATTTGTCGGAATACTCATTTATCATCGCCTTTTTTTTGAGGTGCATTTGGTTTGTTTGGTTTTTTGGCTTTAATTACGCTCAAGTCAATTAGTCGCTTTTGCCAAAATTGGTTGTCAGGCTTGTTTTCGCCTTCTTTATCCAACAATTTATTAGTAATTGGGTCACGCACAGCGCAGCCCTCACATGGTTTAATAAACATGCGTTTCTCCATCGTTTAGGGTTGTTTAAGGGGTTGTTTCTGCTTCAATTCCGTTTGTATTTGTACTAATAATGTCTAACTCGTCACTTTCATCTATTGGCACAATTAAACTGTCTTTAAGCCATTCAAGTGTAAGGTCTAGCCTTCCATTGGCATTTAAATCTTCAAATTTATTTATAAACTCTAGCTTATATTCTTCTTGGCTTTGTTTTGTAACTGGTGGGTTGTCATCATCGCAAATCTTCACCATCACTTGTATTTGCCTTGCAGCTAATTTTGTACCAGTTTCAATAGTAGCAACCCTTTGGCTGCTCCATTCTGTCATTTCAATAACAAATTTCGTCCAAATTTGGCTGTAAAGGTTGTTAGGGTTCAAAAAGCAATTTTTAATCTGTTGTTCTAAAAAATCTAACTTAGCTTCAAGTTCAGCATCTGTAACAGGCGTTCCAACATAACTATGCGTTTCGGTTTCTGTGTTGTCGCCAGTTGCCGCTTCAGTAGCATTAACAACAACCTGTTCTTCAACCAGCACCGAAACACCAAATTCAATAACAATTTCAATTACTCTGTCATTGTCATCATTCTGGTTATAATTAAACCCTCGATCGCCATCCGTATAAACAGTAATAGCTGGGCTTGGAACGTCTGTAGTAAAATAATCATAGCTATCTATTTTACTATCAAAAACTCTATTTTGCGCCAGCGTCGGGTAGGGCGCTTCCCCGCCATTAGAAAACAATGCAACCAAACACGACCGCACATATAAACGGTTAAAACTCATCAATCCGCCTCGCTTATCTATGTTCAAGTGTCAGTGTGTAACGGCCAAAACCGTCGTATAAAATTTTCTTTATAGCAAATGTCTCACCGGTAGCTTTTCTATAAATTAAGTCATTTTTCTTAATTACAAATTTTATCTGGCCATCATCAGGAAAACATGTCGGCGCAGCATCAATCAAGGCATTATGCCCATCATTCCGAGCACCATGTTGCCTGTTATTCTTACCAAAATTATATTCAACATATGCCATCTCAAATGGGCAAATCACGGTATATTTTGGCCGTTCAGGGTCGGTAATTTCATTGTTGGCGGCCGTCCTATAATTTACGTCTTCAAGTTTTCTAAGGGGTATAAATGTAAATTCCTCGCCAAACTTGTCATTAAGCTTGGTTTCCATTTTCGCAAATGCCCGAGCAAGTCTCATAAACACCCCTTAAATTATTATGCTGCAATATAAACGTCATATGCCGCTTTAACCGCATCACCACTAATTTTACTATTGGGAATATGTACGGCAATTTCGGCGATAGTTGGTTTTTTACTCAACGGCACATCATTAACTTCAAGCAATTCCATAGCAGAAATTATGTCTTCCTGCGTTGCCAATACTTCTTCTTTTGTGCTGTCGTCGACCGCAACATCTAAGTCGGCTTCATCTTTATAAATGGCACCAATTTTC
>JABSRY010000651.1 GCA_013214985.1 Hyphomicrobiales bacterium | reverse complement strand
CCTATATCTACCGCTTCTGTTTTGGGAGCATAAAGGTTGGATGATAAACAAAAAGCGCCTGAAACAACCGCAGCAGCTTGGCCGCCCGCTAGCCATTTATCAACCGATGCATGCGGTGTTGCGCGTGGTACACATAAAAGGTCGACCTTATGTTTTGCATAATGGCGTGCATGTTCGAAAAACCACATTTCGGTGCAAATTTGTACGCCTAAAATAATGTCATCAACTCTAGCGGTGTTAAATAATCCATCGCCTCTATCATACCATGATGCTTCCCAATAGCCAGATTCATTGGGTAAATTCCATTTCGAATGAAAGTCTGCTACGCCTCGGGTTTTTGTCCATGTATATGCAGAATTTTGGCGGCGGCCATCTGGCTCGGTCATTGGTCTTGTTGACATTAAACTGGGATAGCCTAGTGCTTCAAATTCTGAAATTTGATTATTATGATTGGAGACCGCATTATCCCACCTTGATGTTTGAACATTTTTATCGTTTGCTAGCCAATCGTTAAACGGCATTTCGGGTAATAATAAAAAATCTGTTTTATGTTGCTTAACATATTTTGCTAATTCAATAATATCCTTGGCTCTTTGCTCTGGCCTAATATCAATTTGAACCACCGTTACAATTTTTTTATTCGGCATTATATATCCCTTCTGTAATCTGTTCACTATTTTAGTGTCATATAGATAGTGTATAATGTCAATATGATGTAGTTTTTATACATATAGAGCGATATACGTAAAATGGAGGGGCAATGAACAAATCCCAGATACGGGGGTATCTGGGATTCTCTGCTGTATTTTTTATGTTGTTCAAATTTGGTTATTTGAAAGCTTTAAATATCAAATGACACACCTTGTGCTAACGGTAGTTCTGATGAGTAGTTGATGGTGTTGGTTGAACGGCGCATATAGGCCTTCCAAGCATCAGAGCCTGATTCTCTGCCGCCGCCTGTTTCTTTTTCGCCGCCAAACGCGCCGCCAATTTCGGCACCTGATGTACCAATATTAACATTTGCGATGCCGCAATCTGAACCTGCGACACTTAAGAACTTTTCTGCTTCACGCAGGTCTGTCGTGAAAATGGTCGATGAAAGGCCTGCGGTTACTGCGTTGTGCTGCTCAATTGCATCTTGATAATTTGAATATTTCATTACATAAAGAATAGGCGCAAATGTTTCATCTAATACGATGCCTGTTTGTTTTGGCATTTCAATGATAGCAGGGCGGACATAATAGGCGTCTGCACCTTCTGTATCATAGCGTTCGCCGCCAACTACATTGCCGCCCAGTTTTTTGGCTTCTACAATTGCTGATTGCATTGAATCAAACGCTGTTTTATCGATAAGTGGGCCGACTAACGCATTGTCATCTAACGGGTTGCCAATTGAAACGCTGCTATAGGCTTTTTGTAAAGCAGGTACAATTTTATCATAAACAGACTCGTGCACAAATAACCTTCTGGTGCTTGTACATCTTTGGCCTGCAGTGCCCATGGCGCCAAATGCAACGGCACGCACTGCCATATCTATATCTGCCGATGGGCAAACGATGCCTGCATTGTTACCACCCAGCTCTAAAATAGACTTACCAAACCGTTGCGCGACGATTGGTGCAACTTTGCGACCCAT
>JABSRY010000650.1 GCA_013214985.1 Hyphomicrobiales bacterium | reverse complement strand
GCACTTTCAGCTAAATCGACTAAAGCATCATCTTCTGAGGTTAAATTTTCTATCTTCGGTAATTTGCCGTCACAGTTTTTAGCAATCATCGATAATGATCTAGATGCTAAATTGCCCAAATCATTGGCTAAATCTGCATTAGTACGGTTAACAAACGCCTTATGGCTATAACTTCCATCTTTGCCATATGGCACCTCACGCATAAAGAAATAACGCATTTGGTCTAGACCATATTTTTCAATCAAATCATGCGGGTCAATCACATTACCAACCGATTTACTCATTTTTTCATTATCGACATTTATAAAACCGTGCCCAAAAACACGCTTAGGCAATTCAATATCAGCAGACATTAGCATTGCAGGCCAATAAATCGCATGAAAACGCAATATATCCTTGCCAATTATGTGCAAATCACATGGCCAATATTTTTCAAACTTTTCATCGTCCGATAAAAACCCAGCACCTGTTAGATAGTTGGTTAAAGCATCCACCCAAACATACATAACATGGGCATCATTACCAGGTACAGGCACACCCCAGTTAAATGTAGTACGCGATATTGAAAAGTCCCTAAGACCATTTTTTACAAAACTCTCAACTTCGTTGCGGCGCGTATTAGGGCCAACAAATTCAGGGTGTTTGCTATATAAAGCTAATAATTTGTCTTCATAGGCAGATAGTTTAAAGAAATAACTATCTTCTTCCATCCATTCAACGGGTGTACCAGATGGGGCGATAAACGCACCATCTTCCTGCTTAGACAGCTCTTTTTCATCATAATAAGCTTCATCTCTAATCGAGTACCAACCCGAATATTTCTCTAAATAAATGTCGCCCTTGGCCTCCATTCTGCGCCAAACCTCTTGTGCAACAGCTTTATGCCTAGGCTCAGTCGTGCGTACAAAATCATCAAATCGGCAATTAAGCGCAATCGATAGATCTTCAAACGCCTTAGAATTTTCTGCAGCAAGCTGTTCAACAGTTTTACCCTGTTTTTCAGCCGTTTGTAGCATTTTTTGCCCATGTTCATCCGCACCCGTTACATATAATACATCATAACCATCTAGGGCCTTAAAACGCGCCAATGCATCAGTCGTCATCATTTCATAAGCATGCCCAATATGTGGTGCACCATTGGCATAGGGTATCGAGGTCGTTATGTAGAATGATTTCTTTTCGGTCATTAATTTTTCCAGATATTATTACGCTTTATTGCGCTATTTTTTCTAATTGTAAAAACTCAGTAATGATGGTTTGTTTTTTATCCATGTTAAAAGCCGCATTGATACGAAACTTTCGCTCGCTATTTTCCCATAGACTGAACAAAGCATCAAGCGACAAATGTGCAGTTAGCCGCTGAAACAGTTTTATTTCAACATTAGGGATGGATAAATGCTGATCGGCATGCACACCAAGCGATATAAATTTTATCATACGTGAGACAATCGCCAAATATTGCTCAGTAAAAAACACATACTTAGTTTCAACCGCCTTTAAAGCCAATTCACCCGCAAACTTATGCAAATCATCGCGCGATATTTGCGGCAGCTGATAAAGCAATCCAACAAGTTTTTTATATATTTCAAGCCCACCAACATCAATAACCTCGAGCACACGTGCAAAACTACCCTGCCCTAAAAACGAAATCAATTCCACTTCATCAGAGTTGATAACAACGTCATGATGTTTGAGCAAACTATCTATATTTTGTTGCGATAAATCAGCCACCTTTAACATACGACAGCGCGATCTAATGGTCGGCAATAATTTAGCAGGCAAAGAAGATATAATTAAAAATATAGTATTTTTTGGAGGCTCTTCTAACGATTTAAGCAAAGCATTTGCCGAACTAATGTTCAAATCATCCGCACTATCAATAATAATCACCCGCCAACCATCTTTTTCAACGGTTTGGTTTAAAA
>JABSRY010000065.1 GCA_013214985.1 Hyphomicrobiales bacterium | reverse complement strand
AGCGCGCCGACCAATATGCCAACCAACGCTGCAGTTGAAACCTGAATAACCCCTGCTAACGATGATGCGGCGCCAGCTTTTTCGGGGAAATCGTGCATGCTACCTGCCATGGCATGGGGCATAATAATGCCTGCGCCAATTAGGTATAATATCATTGGAACAACCAATTGTGCAACATGAAAAGTGCCTGAAATATGTAGGCCAAACATGAGCAGCCCGCCTACAATTTGAGACAATGCACCAATAAAAATTAATTTATAAATGCCAAAACGCGTTATAAAACGCACGCCGAGCAATGTGCCCGTTAAATAGCCCAAAACGGAGGCTGCAAAGGCAAAAGAAAATTGTTGTGGGCTTAACTCGAAATGTGTTTGGAAATAATATGACGACCCCGAAATGAATGCAAAAATACCCGCATAACTAAGGCTCATGCGCAATATAAAATACCGATAAACAGCGTTTTCTAGCAAACCATTATATATTTTTACAAAGGTGCTGGGGGTTAGCTTTGCTGTGGTTTTTTTAGGCACTGTTTCGGGTAATTTATATACAACCAATAGAATAAGGATGATTGCATAGACTAGGAATATATAAAAATTGGATTGCCTGCCAAAATTATTTTCTAAGAACCCGCCTAATATTGGGGCTATCATCGGCATGAAGCCCAAAATGAAGCCCATTGTTGCTAACATTTTGCCCGCTGCCTCGCCCTTTAGCATATCGCGTACTATGGTGCGCCCCAGCACAATTGACCCAGAGCCGCCAAAGGCCTGCAATAACCTGCCTAAAATTAGCATTTCTATATTTGGTGCAAAAATACACGTTACCGTGCCTAGCATATAGATGCCTAAACTGACCAATAAAACTGGTCTACGGCCATATTTATCGGAAAAGGGGCCATAGAAAATTTGCCCGATGGCAAAACCAATCATAAAAATTGAAAGGGTAAACTGAACATGCGCAATATCGGTATTAAATGCTGTGGTTAAGCTTAAAAATGATGGCAAATACATGTCTGTCGACAAGGGCTGAATTGCCGTTAAAGCCGCTAAAAGTATGGTCATACCCAAAGTTGGTATGATGGTATTTTTATTTTGAACTTGGGTCATTTAATGATGATAGTTTCTATTGAAACTATTTGATACGGATTTTATACAGTTTCCCACCATTTAATTTTAGCCAATCTCGTGATTGTTGTGTGTGGTCACAGACCGCTTCGACATGATGCCAAAATTTTGAAGAATGGTTCATCTCTAATATATGTGCCAGTTCATGAGCGACGACATAATCCAATATATCACTCGGTGCCAAAATTAGCCGCCATGAAAATGATATACTTTTATTGGACGAGCAACTGCCCCACCTTGTTGTGGTGTCTCGAACCGCTAATTTACTATGTTTGACATTAAGCAACGGCTCATATTTATCGATAGCTTTTTGTATGTCTGTTTTTGCTTCGGCTTTTAGCCATTTAGCTAGGCGTTTGGGGGCAAAATCATCGCCGCCTGTTACGATAATTTCTTGATCTGTTTGGGTAATAACCCCGCGTAATTTGTCGACAAAAACTAACTTATAGTCTTGACCCCGCAGCGGTATTATCTGCCCATTTTTTAGAATTTTCACATCATCTTGCAGGTTTGCTTGAGTTGAAATCCACTTTATGTGGCTTTCGCAAAAGGCTTTTGCATGGCTTAGGTTGCCGCGTTGGGGCATGGTAAGGCTAAAGCTGCCATCTGCAATATTTTGCCGCAAAGTCATACGTTTGGCGCGTTTATTGCGTTTTAGGAATATTTTGAAGCTTTGGTTAGCATCTGCAACTGAAATGAATTCAACTATTTTGGGTTTGTTGGGCTTTTGTTTTAATTTTAAGAGTTTTCTTAGCGTTATCACAAATGCTCTTTCAATTTATTTACCATGTCTTCGACCTCACTATTGGGCGAAATATGGGTTAGATATTGGTTATTTTCATCCATCAAATAGGTATAGGCGCTGTGATCCATCGTATATTTAAGCGCGCTATCTTCATCTGACACCTTAGCATAATAAACTCTAAAGGCTTTGGCTATTTTTGAAACTTGATCAATACTGCCTGTTAGGCCTATAAAATCATCTGAAAAATATTCCACATATTCTTTCATCCGTTCGGGGGTATCATATTCTGGGTCGATCGTGACGAATAGCAGTTTTAGGTTTTTAGTTTTTTCTTCTCCGAGCTCATCTATCGCGGTCGCAAAATTTGCTAATTCGGTTGGGCAAACAGCGGGGCAATTTGTAAACCCAAAGAATATAAGTGTTTTAAAGGCCTTATAACTATCTTGTGTTACGGTGGCGCCATGATGATCTACCATGGTAAAATCGCCACCAATTAGGGCGCTTGTGGTGACTGATTTTTGAGTTTTATCTAGGGTTAAAATATAAGCAGCAAGCCCAATAAGGACTAACATAAATGTTGCTAATAGGGTTATGAGTTTGGTGCGTGACATGATAATACCTTTCGAGAGATTTTGAAACTAGCCTATTATTATTATTTAACAAGGTGACAGCTTGCCGCATCGCAAAAAAGTGAACGGCTATACATGTTAATTAATGCCGTTACTATTTGCGCTTTGTTGCGCCTTTTTGACTTGCGAACTATTAATCTGCTTGATATGACTTAGTGAACCCATATTATCATTTGAGCTTTTATATGTTTTTTAGCAGTTGGCACCATGAAGATGAAGAAACCACACATAAGTTTGGGGTGGTTCGACATTTGCGGCTTCAGACCTCTATAAAGCTTAGGTGGCTTGCGGTGGCGGGGCAATCGCTCGCCATATTATTTGTGTATTTTGTATTGGGTTATGATTTGCCAATATTTTGGTGTTTTATTCCGATTATTTTGTCTGCAAATTTAAACATTACGTTGGCGATATTATTTCCATCGAGTTACCGGTTGTCGACTATTTATGCGACCTCTTTGCTGAGTTATGACTTGCTGCAATTGGCCACTATATTTTACTTTACTGGAGGGCTCGCCAACCCATTTATGTTTTTGTTCATTGTGCCTGTCTCGGTTTCGGCGACTATATTGCCAAGAAACAGCACCATTTGGTTGGCTGCGTTTGCCGTTGGGCTTATCTCTATACTGGGCATATATCATGAGCCCTTGCCTTGGATGCTTTCTAACCAGTTTGTCATACCTGAATTGTATTTAATTGGGTTATGGACATCTTTGGTTTTGGTTATGTTGTTTTTATCGATTTATATTCGGCGGATATCGTTAGAGGCACATTCTATGTTTGCGGCTTTAAGCGCCACAGAACTAATGCTGGAGCGTGAACAAACATTGTCGGCGCTTGATGGATTGGCGGCGGCGGCGGCTCATGAATTAGGCACGCCATTATCGACCATTACGCTGGTTGCTAAAGAATTAAAATATGAATTGAAAGACCTGCCTAATGTGCATGAAGATTTAGGCCTGTTGGCAGAACAAGCGACCCGATGCCGCTTTATATTGGCCGAATTACAAGCGCGAAAAAATGAAATAAGGGATGATTTTTTAGATTATCCTATTACTGAAATGCTGGATGACTTGATATCTAAGCACCGCATGGCGGATTTTGACATTGAGGTGATTGAAACGGCTATTGACGATTGCCCGACGCCTATTTTGCACCGTAACCCTGCTTTTTTATATGCGTTGGGCAATTTAATTAACAATGCTACAGAATTTGCCAAGCAAAAAGTGGTTATTGAACTTAAATGGTCTGAGAAATTTACCACCATTCATATTGCTGATGATGGGGATGGGTTTTCTGACGAAATAATAGATAAATTGGGTGAGCCGTTTATATCTAGCCGATTTGCAACCGATGACAGCATGACCACTGGCCAACATCATGGCATGGGGCTTGGGTTTTTTATTGCCAAAACCGTTTTGGAGCGATCTGGTGCTAAAATGTTGGTTGGCAACTCTATATCCCACAAGCCTATGGTTGAGTTTAGCAAAAATCAGCCAAAAATGGTGGGAGCGCATATTAACCTTAGGTGGAAACATAACGACTTTAAGAATATAGGACTAATTGATTAGATTTATTATAGACCTTATGCTAGGAATATTATTAGAACACTATTATTGGACAATATCTTAATGCAACAAATTGAAAATTTAGAAGATAAAAGCCTGTTATTGGTTGATGATGATTTGCCTTTTTTAAACCGCTTTTCTAGAGCGATGCAAGCTAGGGGTTTTGAAGTTCAAACTGCTGATACTGTAGCTGCTGCCTTAAACATTGTTAAGCAAAACCCACCTGCATTTGCCGTGGTTGACATGCGCCTTGGCGATGGTAACGGGTTAGATGTTATTGCTGAATTAAAAGAAACCCGCCCAGATAGCAAAACCATTATGCTAACGGGTTATGGCAATTTAACCACCGCAGTGAGCGCAGTTAAGCTTGGCGCTATTGATTATTTAGCCAAGCCAGCGGATGCCGATGAAATATTGGCGGCACTATTGGCACTGCCAGGTGAAAATGCCGACGCGCCCATAAACCCGATGAGTGCTGACCGCGTTAGGTGGGAGCACATACAACGTGTTTATGAGTTATGCAATCGGAACGTGTCTGAAACTGCGCGGAGGCTAAATATGCACCGCAGAACCTTGCAAAGAATTCTTTCGAAAAGGGCGCCAAAATAGATTTTACAGCATAAACTGCTGCACAGAAAGTTATAGTTGCTTTTACTGTGCCATTTAACGGTGATATTTTCTTTTTATGCTCAATTAAAGAACTAGAACAATATTATTGAACGCATATAAACAATTAGTAGTAAAACATTAACCTTATTAATGCCTAATATAACACAGTATTTGACGTGGATATATTAATTGGGGTTAATAGGATGTCTAATAAGGTTCAAAGTATTTTGACCAAAGCATTGGTTATGTTTAAAAATATAGGTTTATTTTCAATAGAGCAATCTGCCATAAGTAAAAGGTCGGCTTTGTTTTCTTCTTTTAAAATATCTACTAGAATTAACACACTCGTGGTATTGGCGGTAATTGCCATGTTGGCTATATCGGGTCTTTCTTATTTTCAGAAAGTTGAAAGCCAAAAATTTATACAACAAGCCGAAATTTTTATGTCGCTTGGTGACCAGGCCATAAAACTTGATAAAGATTTCTTGGTGTTTGCAAATCAACAGCAAGAGTTTTTTGTTAAAAAAGATATTAATTATGCTGTTGATGTAAGAGCTACTTTAGACAAATTGATAAACTCTTTACAAAGTATGAAGCGCCTTGCTGGCGCTGAGGCAGTCGATGCCGAAATTAACACCTTAATTGAAAATGGCAACGCTATTGCAGCGGTGTTTGACCAGTTAGTTACCCAACAAACCGAGCTTGGTTTTGATAAAGACCATGGCATTCATGCAAAGCTTGATAAAGCCGGTGATGTTTTTGAAAAGAAAGCCCTTAAAATTGGCAACTTAACCAAGATTAACTCTGAACTTAATGTGATGCGCCGTTTTGAGGCCTATTATTTGGTGACCCATGCTAAAAAGAATATAGGCGAAGTTAGCCGAGCAAAAACGCGTACAGCGGGTTATTTTTATAGTAGCGGCTTGAAGAAAGAACAACGTAAAGAACTTTCTGGTTTATTAAAAGCCTACTATGCGCATTTTAAGGCTTATTCAAAGAAAACAAAACTTTTGGATAAAACATTAGGTGATTTTAAAGACGAATTCGCATTATTAGAACCTAACTTCTTTAAATTAAGAGTTGCGACAGACATAAAACTTGAGCAAGTAAACTTAGTACGTGATGCAAGTGAAGCGCAATTATATACTTATATATTAATTGGTGTTGGCATTATCATGACTTTAATTATTGGTTTTGGTTTGGTAATTAGCCGCTCTATCTCTAAGCCACTAACCATGATGGTTGGCTTGATGGAAAGATCATCGAAAGGTGAAATTGGCCTTGAAATACCTGCTATTAAGCAAAAAGATGAAGTCGGTGATTTAGCAAGGGCGCTTGAAATATTTGATATGAATAATGCTGAAGTGCAACGCTTAAAACAACAAGATGAGCGTAACCGTAAACAAGCTGAAGCCGATAGAAGCGATGAGTTAAACTCAATTGCGGATAGTTTAGAGTCGCAAGTTCAGACCGTGGTTAGTAATGTTTCTATGCAGTCTAAGAATATGTCTAGCGAATCTACCCGTTTGGATGGGGTGATTGATACGCTGGTTGGGCATACAGAAAATGCCAATGTGAACGCGAGCAATATTTCATCTCAAATTAATATGATTGCATCTGCCGCTGAAGAATTGTCATGTTCATTCTCTGAAGTGGGTATACAGGTTGCAAAATCTAGTCAAATTTCGCGAGATGCGGTTGAACAGTCCACCAAAACAAATGAGACTGTTAAATCGCTTGCTAACTCGGCTCAGGCCATTGGCGATGTGGTTAAGCTAATTTCTGACATTGCTGAACAAACTAACTTATTGGCGCTTAATGCAACGATTGAGGCAGCAAGAGCGGGGGACGCGGGCAAAGGCTTTGCGGTTGTGGCATCTGAGGTTAAAAACTTAGCCAACCAAACAGCAAATGCGACGGTCGAAATATCTACCCAAATTCAGACCATTCAAAATGTTACCAACCACACGGTAGATGCGATTGGTGAAATTGGCAATACGGTTAAGGATATGGGCGAAATTACCGACCAAATTCAACAAGCTGTTGAACAACAAACAGCCGCAACTGCGGAAATTAGCCGCAATGTGCAAGAAGCGGCGCAAAGTACTAACGAGTTTACTGAGATTTTGCAGGCTGTTTCTAGCCAAACCAGTACAGTTGGTGAAATTTCATCGACCGTATTAACCGAAGCTGATAAAACTTCTGACCAAATTGGTGACCTTGGTGACCGAATGAATGATGTTATTAGCAGCTTACAAGAAAGTGCAAATACTGTAGAAGCTGCATAAGTATAACTTTGCGACTATCGCCTAATTAAGAACCTTTTCTGTTTGCGTTTAACAGGAAAGGTTTTTTGGGTTTTGTGAGTCCATAACATTATTTACGGAAACTATTATATGCGTTAATTTTAGACAAATTTGTAGTTTCGGCAATTTTTGGTGCTAAAAGCTTTTAGTCTGCCTTTAAGCTCATTGCGTTTTAACAGGCCAGATTGCGTATCGATGCAGGCAACAACATTGCTTGAATTTATGGTTGCAGCGTGGGTTGCATCTTCAATAGACGCGCCATCGGTTAGCAAAGAAGTGAAGGTAGAAAAGAATGCATCCCCTGCCCCTGCTGTGCCTTTGACGTCGACTTTGTTTGAATTGCAAAAATAGACACCATCCTTATTGCCGATATAGGCGCCTTCTTTGCCATTGGTCAGCACAAATGTTTCGATGCCTAAATGCAATATGGTTGCAAAAAAATCACCCAACGACATGTTAAAACCACCTGCCGACAAACCGTTTCTGACCAGTTCGGGCATGGTTACTTCTTCATCTCCACCCTTAGATTTAGGGGAGACCTCTACTAGCTTGGCTTTTTTATGATCTTTAATGATGAGCGGCACTAATTGAGCCGTTTCGGCTTCGTTTAACGATAAAATATCGATAAGCTCTAGGCTTTTATAAAAATCTTGACTGCGCGATGATAATTGGCGAATGCCTGGGTTGGCTGCAATTTTTGCGCCCGATTGTTTGGCTAAAGATACGATATGCGGAAAAGCCGCACTTGAATCGCCCGATAAGCCCGTTATATAAATCAAATCCATTGATTTAAAATGTTCTGGGGTTATCTCATCTTCTCGCAGGCGTGTGTTAGCGCCACGACAAACAAATATGGTTGGGTTTTTAACATGGGAAGAAACCATAACGGCGCGGCCTGTTGCGTCCTTATCGGAACGAATGACAAATTTATCGTCCACCCCTTCATTATGGAAGGTTTCTACAATTTTATCGCCTGCATGGTCGTTGCCGATTTTTACGATTGCTGCTGCATCAAACCCTAAACGCGACATTGCAACGGCTGCATTAGTGGCACCGCCGCCCACAAAGGCTTCAATTGAAGTTGCATCTACTTTTCGGCCTTCTTCAAACAATAAGAAGGATGAAGTTGCATTATGCATAGTCATGCGTTCGATTAAGTCATCTTCAATAATGGCAATAAAATCGTTGGTTGCGCCGCCAATTGTAAGTGCTTTCATTATGATCTCCTAAATTTATGGCACTCAATAAAAAACGGGCGGACTAATTAAAGACCGCCCGCCAAACTTATTATTTAGCAATTGATTTGCCATAAGATTCAAGATCTTTAAACGCTTCGACCAAGCGATCTGCAAAGCTAACTTCGCAGGCACGAACCCATTTACGTGGGTCGTAGAATTTTTTATATGGCGTACCATCTTTGGGGTCGATTTGATGTTTAAATGCAATTGAATGTGCGTCGACATAATTACCAATAGGCTCTGCATATGCAAATTGTGTATCGGTATCGATGTTCATTTTAAACACACCATAAGTAAGCGCTTCGGCGATTTTTGCTTTTTCGCTGCCTGAACCACCATGAAAGACCAAATGTAGTGGGTTATTGGCTAGTTTATGGGTTTTTTGCACCAAAGCTTGAGAATGCATAAGAATTTCGGGGCGAAGCTCTACATTACCTGGTTTATAAACACCATGTACATTACCAAAGCTTGCAGCAACTGAGAAATGCCCAATTGGGGTTAACAGGTTATATGCGGCTAAAACATCTTCTGGTTGGGTATATAAATGGTCGGTGTTGGCGCCTTCTTCTAAATCGTGACCAACGCCATCTTCTTCACCGCCAGTAATGCCGAGTTCGATTTCGATGCTCATATCGATTTTGGCCATGCGTTCTAAATAACGTGCTGAGGTTTCGA
>JABSRY010000649.1 GCA_013214985.1 Hyphomicrobiales bacterium | reverse complement strand
ATGATTGAACTTCGAATAAGGGTGTATTGATGCCTTGGAGGATAGCATTTCTAATATTGGTACATTAATTTCTATCGCATGGTCCAGCATGCCATAAATTAAAATTTTAGCATTCCAATTAAGCCCATTTATATAGTTTAAAATGAATTTTCCGGCAACTGGATCGAATACCATATCAACACCGACATTCGATGTATATTCTAATATTTTCTCATCAAAAGGAATGCCCGTTTTTGTAACGATGACATGATTTGCACCTGCTTTTTTTATAACAGGTATTTTGTTGGGAGAGCGTGTCGTCGCAATAACATTAACACCCATGACATTTGCCATTTGAATAGCCCCCAGACCAGCGCTACTTGCTCCCGCGATAATTAAGACTGATTTATTTTTTTTTAATTTTCCGACGATTTTGAGTGCAAAATATGCAGTTAAATATTGCATCCAAATTGCGGTTTCCTGTTCGGGTTTTAGATTTTTTGGCGAAATAACGACATAGTCTTCTGGGACAATAGCAAACTCACCTTGTACACCATTTCGGTTTGGATTTAGAGCATGAAATGGAATAGAAGCTACGCGATCACCAATTTTGTATTTTTTGACCTTTTCACCTATAGCATCAACAATACCAACTGCTTCTGAACCCAACCGAGAAGGCAATACTAGCTTGGTATAATGATTACCATGCATATATAATAGATCAGCTCTATTTAACGCAAATGCTTCAACTGTGAACCTTATTTCATTTGCTTCGGGCATGGTTTTCTCAAACTCCGCTAAAACGAGATTTTCAGGCCCCCCGACCTGATTAATTTGAACAATTTTTGCCATTTTTATTAATCTCTATGTTGTTAGTTATTCGCTGAAGCCATAAACGTCTTTGGCACGTTCTGGGGTAATATAGCCATTTTTAAGATCGTTCTTTATCGCTGATTTTGAACGGTTCTTGGGATCGCCATATCCGCCACCAACGCCGGTTATTACGCGGATAACATCATCCTTATTGACGGTAATACCAGAAGCAAAAGCATAACGCTCGGAACTGCCATCATTTCTCATTAATTTAATATAATTGGGCGAGCCTTCATGTGCACCATCTAGCGCCCATGGCAGTATTTTAGAGCGGGTAAAACCTGCTGTTAAGAAACTACCATCTACACGAACTCGGTAATCTAAAATAATGCCTTTACCGCCCGTAAATTCACCTTCGCCGCCATCTTCTTCATTCAGTGCAAGACGATCGATTGTTAGACCATTTCTTGCTTCGGATATTTCAGCCGGGCAATTGTAAGTTTCGCCGTGGAAACCAGAGAATATGGCACAATTGCCGTCAGCAACGCTAGATGCGCCCCAACCACCAATTTGTGGTTCAATAATGGTATATTGGCGCCCAGTATCTGGATGAGCGCCACCAATGAAAGTGCCACAAATCGAACTAAAATGACCCGATGCAAGACGCTCAGGCACTTGTTTTGCTAAACATTGCCAAATTAAATCATATACCCGTACTTCGGTTTCAAAATAAAACCCAATTGGCGCAGGCTCTTTAGCATGAAAAACACTGCCTTCACGGGTTAATAATTTGATAGGTTTGAAACTCCCATCGTTGCTGGGAGAATATGGGTCCGTGATGGATTTAAAGATCATTTGAGCAGCAATCATCGTACCATCACGGCTGGTATTGGTTGGCCCATTATCTTGATCAGGATTATCACGTAAATCAACGATAAACTGACTATCAGTAATAGTAATTTTTACATTATATATTCTGCCATGAGTTTTTTTGGGGCAAGGCAAGGTGGTGAATTACCAGGGACATGGATCTTGTTGGCAATGAAGTTCTTAGGTCGACAAAATGGAGCAATTCGTCAAACACTCTACCGTATGGAAAAAAAAGGTGAATTGGAAATCCGGAAAAAAGGCCGGGTA
>JABSRY010000648.1 GCA_013214985.1 Hyphomicrobiales bacterium | reverse complement strand
GATAGTGAGTGTCAATCACACTAAAAACGAGGTAATACAAATGACTGATTTTAACGATGCTAACACCGATACTATTTATATAGCCATTGATGTCGCAAAGTATAAACATGATGTGCTCATTTGCTTTCCTGATGGTAAGCAGCGCTCTTTAACAATTCAAAATACCTTAAAAGGTTATCAAAGTATTCTTGACGCATGTAAATGTTTTGATGATGCCAAGCGAGTGTGTGGTTTTGAGCCTACGGCCGATTATCACCGCAATATTGCTTATTGGTTAGCTCAAAATGCTTGCGAAACACGCTTAATCTCCTCGCTTGCCTGTGCTAGAGCAAGAGAAATGCTCTATAAAACTTGGGATAAACATGACCGTAAAGATGCTCAGGTGATTCTGTATTTACTTGAGCAGCAAATATCTGAACCTTTTTATGACCCTCTTCTTGAAGGCAATATGGATACTCAAGAAATCTGCAATACCTATCAGCAAATTAGCTTAGCTCGTAGTCGATGCTGGCACAGTTTGCTCAATCATTACCTAAGGAAACTCTGATTAAGTCAGTTTAAAAAAATCAAAAGTAAATATTTTTTGCATTTCGATGTTTTTAAGCCAAGTTAGCCCTTTAATTGTGTTTTCTTATCCGAATATCAGGGATTTCCCAATATTCAGACGGACTTGCCCTAGCAGGCAAGCTGATTTTTTCGTATTAAGTTGTAAAAGCCAGCAAGTAAATATAATCGGTTTTGATTTTTGCTCAAACCTCTGTAACGGACTTTGCTGTAACCGAACATTTTCTTTATCCATAAAAATGGATGCTCAACTTTTGCTCGAACCTGCGCTTTGATTCTTTCGGTCTGTCTTTCATTACTTTCTTTTGGGAGTACCTTTAATTTACCTGGACGCTTTGCTATAAACCATTCAACTTCACGACCCTCATGTTCCTCACGCTTCTCGATACCTATATAACCAGCATCCCCCCATATGCGCTCCTCCTTTCCGTGAAGTAATTTGTCGACTGAAGTAATGTCATGCTTATTAGCTGAAGTCGTATTAATACCATGTATGCAGCCTGTAGCATCATCAACGCCAATATGCATTTTCATGCCAAAATGCCATTCATTTCCCTTTTTCGTTTGACTCATTTCTGGATCACGTTTGTTAGTTTTATTTTTCGTTGAAGTAGGCGCACTTATTATTGTTGCATCAACAATGGTTCCTTCTTTTAGAGAAAGTCCCTCACGGACTAAATGTTTATTGATAGTTGCGAATAACGCTATTCCCAAATTATGCTTTTCCAACAAGTGTCGAAATTTGAGTATTGTCGACTCATCTGGGATAGGCTGGTTCAGGCTTAATCCTGCGAATCGCCGCATAGATTCAATTTCGTACAAAGCGTCTTCCATCCCTGGGTCACTTAAATTATAAAATAGCTGCATACAATGAACTCTAAGCATGACGTTTAGAGGATAGGGTTTTCGACCATTCCCTTCTTTTGCATAGTAGCGACGAATCTTTTTTTCAAGCTGCTTCCATGGAATTAGAAAATCCATTTGTTCGAGGAATTTTTCGCGACGTGTTTTGCGTTTCTTGACGCTATATTCAGCTTCGGAGAATGATACTTGCTTCATGATCTAACCCAAAATTATGATTTGGTACATTATGCCAAATTTTAGGACTTAATCAGAGTTTCCCTAGCTTTTTTCAGTGTAAATAATAATCAAACTCTGAATTTACTGATACTGGTTTAAAAATGCCAGATCATACTCAAGAGGGAAATCGGCAGCCATCCAAGAAAAATAACCTTCACGAAAATAACTCACATTAGTATAACCCCACTTAACAGCAAAAAAACTTGCCATCGCACTGCGGTATTCCAAGGGACTATTACAATAAAAGACTAACGGCGTATCTTTAGTAATAATATCACTGGAATAC
>JABSRY010000647.1 GCA_013214985.1 Hyphomicrobiales bacterium | reverse complement strand
CTAACCCCTGTTGAGACGTCGTTAATATTTGACCTTGTGCCGATTAAAGCGGATGCAGTTAAAGGACGCCCTGTAAGGTTTAGCTTATCTATTAGCCAGCCGCGCTCATCTGCTATATTGGACAGTGATAAGGTTGTTGTGCGACCTTTGCCTGTGGTTATTCAATATTATGAAAATATTATATGGTCTGACCGTATTCCTAAACTTATTCACCGCCGTATTACGCAAGCATTTGAAGATAGTGGCCGTATAAAATCGGTTGGGGCGCGGGCGGATGGCTTTGATAGCCAGTATGATTTAGTTTTGGAAATTAGAGATTTTCAGATTGAACCTAGTTTACAAAATGTAGGCGTGAGTAAAAACGCATTGCATGCAAAAGTTACGATATTTGCTAAATTGATCTCTGAAAGATCTGCAAGGGTGTTGCGCTCTATAAAAATTACTGAAATTGTTGAGATAAAGCTTGAATCGCGTGAAAATATTGCGCTTGCATTTAATGAAGCATTTAAGAAAACGACTATCTCATTAGTAAACTGGACTTTGAAATAGTCGCTTAATATTGCCTATTGGGAATGATGATTTTAATACCATCTTGTGCATCTGTTACAGTTATTTGACAACTTAGGCGGCTTTGCAAATTTGTATCGGCTGCGAATTCTAACATATCTTGTTCGAAATCATCACTTTGGGTTATTTTTGAGAGCCAATCGGCATCGACATAAACATGGCAAGTAGCGCAAGTGCAACTGCCGCCACATTCTCCATATATACCTTCTATATTATGATCTAGTGCGGCATCTTTTATATTGGTGCCGCTTTTGACAGAAACGGATGTTATTTTGTTGTCGCTATCTACAAAGTTAATAATTGGCATGTTGATTTTTCATTCTCGCTTTAGTTGAATGAAATATAGGCACTATTGACGGTTAAAACAATATCGAATTTTAATTTTTGATAAAAAAAAGACCTCAAAAGAGGTCTTTAGATTTGGACTGCTAATTTCTTATAATTGATATTTGGTTTTAACAAATTTGTTAACTTCATCTACCGCATAAGCAATCGCGTGGATTGAACTTATTCTATCGGTATATAAAGCATCGCCTACCATTAACTCTGCTGCTTGAGTTTCGGCAGCGATACGCCATGCACCTACACCACGTGATGAGCCTTTTAAGGCATGGGTTGCTTGTTTCCAACCCTCTGGATTTTCTAAACTGTCTTTTAATGATGAAACATAAGTATCGCATTGTTCGCAAAAGAGTTGAAGAATTTCTTGTTCTAGTTCGGTATTACCCATTGTATAACGCTCTAGATGTTCGAAATCTATTGCATCTGCGCAATGAGAATTTGAATATTCTTCAATTGGGCTGACGCTGGTTTTTCTATAATCTACTTTTGCAGCACTTTGGTTTGCAAACATGATATTTCCTACTCAATACTTAGGGACAATCTAACAATTGCTTTTCTAACTCTATAATTTCAAAAAATTTATAACAATTTATTAACGGAGGGGCTCTGTGTAATGAAGATGGATTCTATCATTAACAATTTACTCACAGAATTAAGAAAGGTGAATAACTATGTGCCAAATAAAAACAATTTGATATTTATTTAACGAAAATTGTTAAAAATCTTAATAAATAGCCCATAATAAATTATTAACTATCTATTAATCTTTATATTTGCCAGTATCATTGGAAGCTATTAATTTGGCATTATGTGATTTGCCTAAGTGTATTTTGTAAATTATTTTAACGGGAATTCTTTCGCGTTAATTGAGGGAATTCCTGTATGAGTGACAATTCGACCCGTTCATCTTCAATGAAGAATAATGCAAGGGCTCCCTTTCAATCTGGTCGACCAGGTAAGATTAAAGCGGCGCTTGAGCCGAAAGGTGGCAGCACGAATGATTTGCCACCAAGAATGAATAGAAATAA
>JABSRY010000646.1 GCA_013214985.1 Hyphomicrobiales bacterium | reverse complement strand
TTGGCATTATGCCTAGATAATGAGCAAGAATTTGCTTATGTCGCGGTAGATTGTAATCAGGTTCAACGTGTAAATTTAGATACATTCGAAGTAGTACAAACATTTGAAACAGGCTCTGAACCTGATGTTATGTACATACTGCCAGATGGATATTCTGATAATTGGAGAAAAAACTTATGAGCAAGCCACGCATAGCAATTATTCCTGGTGATCCATCGGGCATTGGTCCTGAAATAATTGCGAAATTATTTAATGAACATAATATTTTAGACAATGCTGATATTCTATTGATTGGTGACAGTCATATATGGCAGCAGGGCGCAGATGTTGCAAATGTGTCAATAAAATTGGCAACAATTAATCAAGCTGATATTGAGCAACAAGCTGGTCTATCGCATTTTGAAACTCAGACTATTGATGAAAACGAAGTGCAGGTCGCAACTGTAACTGTTGCTGGCGGTCAAACCAGCCTGCGTTGTTTGGACATTGCTCTAGACCTAGCGATGGATGCAAAAGTAGACGGTATTTTATTTGCACCTTTTAACAAAGCTGCGATGACCAGTGCTGGCTTAAATGCCGAGGATGAGCATAAATACATTGCACGATATATAGGCTTTGACGGCCATCATAGTGAAATTAATGTACTTGATGATTTAATGACCACTCGCGTGACAAGTCATATTGGCATTAAAGATGTCGCCAAAAACATTACCCAAGAAGAAATATTAAAAGCGGTAAAATTAGCCGATCAAGCATTGCGTAAATCGGGTAATAAAAACCCGCGAATTGCGGTTGCAGCGCTAAATCCTCATGCGGGTGATAACGGTAAATTTGGCCGCGAGGAAATTGACATTATTAAGCCTGCAATTGCCATGCTTAATAATCAAGATCTGAATGTTACTGGCCCTTGGCCAGCCGACACTGTGTTTTTAAAAGCCAAAAAAGGTGAAGTTGATGCGGTTGTTACAATGTATCACGACCAAGGCCAAATCGCCATCAAACTAATGGGATTTGAGCGCGGAGTTACTATCGCTGGCGGAATGCCTATTGCCATCGCAACGCCTGCACATGGCACAGCATTTGATATTGCAGGCAAAGGCATTGCCAATGTTAGCGCAACAAAGCAAGCTTTTGAGTTGTTAGTAAGAATGGCGACGACAAATAAATTAGACAGGTTAAACATCGAAAGAAGTAACTATGAAAATTAAGTCAATAAAAACCAAAGTTTGGCGTTGGAAAGGCGAAACTGTTCCCGCACAACCAAATTTTTGCACCAATGCGATGGACGCTTTATATGTCCGCGGAGATGTCATGGATTCATTTCGCTTTCATGAATGGATGACGGTTGAAATTGAAACCGATGATGGCATTGTTGGCATTGGCAATGCGGCTTTGGCGCCTAAAATAACCAAAGCAATTATTGATGAATATTATGCGCCATTGGTGATTGGTGAAGACCCTTGGGATTATGAATATATATGGCAGCGCATGTATCGTTCCGGCCATGCTTGGAACAGGCGCGGTGTGGGCATGGTGGCTATTTCTGCTGTTGATCTAGCAATATGGGATATTTTGGGTAAATCAGTCAATAAGCCAGTGTTTAAATTATTAGGAGGTAGCACCAAGGAGCAAATTCCAGTCTATGCGTCAAAATTATACTCTGGGCCAATTGACGACATGCAAAAAGAAGCTCAAACTTATATTGATCAAGGCTTTGATATGTTTAAAATGCGCTTTGGTTGGGGGCCAAAAGATGGGCCTTCTGGCATGAAGGAAAATTTAAAACGCGTTGCAGCAGTGCGTGAAGTGATTGGTGATGATACGGATCTAATGCTCGAATGCTATATGGGTTGGAATTTAGAATATATAGCCTGACGCCTTTAATTTGATTCAAATTTGCCCACCCCAAAAAGTTCTTCAGTGGTACATTGTTGTCGTCG
>JABSRY010000645.1 GCA_013214985.1 Hyphomicrobiales bacterium | reverse complement strand
AAGCGTCACGCCTGCACCGCGTAAAAAACCTTCAATGGCTTTTTCGGGTGCGCCCACTTGTGGGCCTTTACGTTGTTCTTTTATGTCAGGCGTAGCAGTCGGCACATCGGCAATTTTAACGCAAATGCGGCGCGGCGTTGCATAAGTTTCAATAGCGCCAAATTTTAGCCCAGCATTTTTTAAAAACCCAGATACTAAGCGACCAAGGTCTTTTCTGGCAGCATTCTGCATGCGTGATGGAATTTCTTCCGAAAATAATTCAATAAAAAGTTCAGCCATTATTCTGCACCTCCGTCACTAATACTGCCCAAAGGAGTCTGCATCCAAAGATCTGCACATTTTTTAGACAAAGCCCGAACACGCCCAATATACGCTTGGCGTTCAGTCACCGAAATAACCCCGCGTGCATCCAATAAATTAAATAAATGCGATGCTTTAATGCATTGGTCATAAGCAGGCAACGCCATTTTATAATCATTGCCAAGCGGGCTTTTTTCTCCACTTGCATCTACGATAGATTGGCATTCTTTTTCAGCATCTTCAAAATGCTGTTTTAACAAGTCCGTATCCGCAACTTCAAAGTTATAACGGCTATATTCTTGCTCATTTTGTAAAAACACATCGCCATAAGTAATTTTTTCATCGCCTTCACGGCCATTATAATTAAGGTCATAAACATTATCGACACCCTGCACATACATTGCCAAGCGTTCAACACCATAGGTTAATTCGCCAGTAACAGGGCTGCAATCATAACCGCCAACTTGTTGAAAATAAGTAAATTGGCTGACTTCCATGCCATCCACCCAAACTTCCCAACCAAGCCCCCAAGCGCCAAGCGTTGGGCTTTCCCAATCATCTTCTACAAAACGTATGTCATGGTTGGCTTTATCGATGCCAATGATCGATAAGCTTTTAATGTAAAGTTCTTGAATGTCTTTAGGCGATGGTTTTAAAACCACCTGAAATTGGTAAAAATGCTGCAAACGGTTTGGATTTTCGCCATATCGCCCGTCAGATGGGCGGCGTGATGGCTGAACATAAGCGGCTTTCCAAGGTTTAGGCCCTAGTGCTCGCATAATAGTAGCGGGGTGAAAAGTACCCGCACCAACTTCCATATCATAAGGCTGTAAAATAGCACAGCCATAATCAGCCCAGAAATTTTGCAGTGCCATAATCATGCCCTGAAAACTATTTTCAGGACGCATATGCTTGGGAATGCCCAATTTTTCGGAAGTCATAAATTCTGCCTATTTATTTTTAATATTTTAACAAATAAATAGAGGAATTTTATAGAAATTTAAAGGAAATTAATCGCGTTTTCAATAAAACTCATTTTTTTACGCGATAAACACCAGATATAGGGTCACGGATAAGCTTTGGCATGTCTTTAATGGCCGATTTAGCCCGCCCAGCAACATTTGCAGCTTCAATAACAACATTATGCGCTGCATTCATTTTCTTTGCGACCCATTGATAGCCTTTATAAACACCAACACCCGCTGCAACCGCCAACAATATCTCCGCCATTTCCATACCCTCGTTAAATTTATCTTCCTACACAATTTATATGGGTAGAGATTTTTTATTTACAAGCTTCCTATTGAAAATAAGCCTGCTTTAACAAAAATCATTAGTTGTATTTGCAATAAGATTAAATTTGATTATGGTCAATATTCAGAATAAGTCGCCATAAACTGGCAGACATTTTATTGCCCATAATGAGGAGCCAAATATGAATAAAACGATTATGATAACAGGCGCAAATGGTGGAATTGGAAAAGAGACAGCACGTCAAATTGCTTTACTTAAAGAAACTGAAAAAGTCTATTTAGCATGCCGAAACGAAGCCAAGGCAATAACCCTTAAGCAATCGTTAGAAGAAACAACGAAACGATCCATTTTTGAAATAGTAATAATGGATGTTTCCGACCAACAATCTGTTATAAACGCTGTT
>JABSRY010000644.1 GCA_013214985.1 Hyphomicrobiales bacterium | reverse complement strand
GAATGACACTTTGCTGCAAGAGAATTTCCTGCAACCTATCATAAAGTGGCTTAAATAATTCGCTGCATTTCATCATCCATTCACTCATCGTCTTTCGGCTCAAGGCAATACCATATTGCTTGAATAAGCTTTCCTGGCGATAAAGTGGCAGTGCATATTGATATTTGCTGGTGATTATTTGGCTTAACAATGAGGGCGTTGCAAACCCTTTAGGGATTGGACTTGGTGGTACGGGGGCACTTTTGACTTTAGTGGCAATACCTTCTTTTTCACATGTCCTACAGCTGTACTTTAATCGAACATGTTCAATGACTTTAACTTTGGCGGGTATGAATTCAAGCTTTTCGCTACGCGCTTCACCCATTTTATGTAGCTCATGGCCGCAACACTCACAGGTTTTATCGTCTATATCATGAATGATTATTTCGCGGGGTAAATCGGCAGGTAATTTTTTGCGTATTGGCTTTTTCTTAACGGGGCTTGATGCAGGCTCAGGAAACGTTTCATCAACAACATCAAGTTCAACTTCAACTTCATTAAACAAATCGCCTTGAGCGGGATGGCCTTCACTACTTACGCCAAAACGTTGTTGTTGAGCAAGACGAAACTGTTCGATGAGATGTTGTTTTTCTTCGGTAAGGTTTTTGACTTGTGACTGAAGTGACAGCACCATTTCTTGCAGGGCTTTGGCGTCAGTTGGTAAGCTTTTCGTTTTATCAGTCATGCCGTTATTTTATCAAAAATTAAGGCTAACCTGTTGGTAAATCTTAGATTGTTTGGTGATCAATAAATGCTGGTTATGATCACAGGTTATAAGGCAACAGACTCATAGCTCACCGCTTGATGCCCAAGCACATCAAAGCCGTTAAACAACCAATGTAATTGTTGTTCGGTTAAATTAAGTGATTGTTTGCTCAGTTTGGTTGGCCATTTGAACCGGTCTTTTTCAAGGCGTTTGTACCATAAAGCAAACCCCGTTTTATCCCAATACAACACCTTAAGTTTGTCTCGCCCTTTATTACAAAAAACAAACACGCTGCCAGTCAAGGGCGACAATTGCATTTGCTGTTCAACTATCACCGACAAGCCATTGATTGACTTTCGAAAGTCGACAAAATCACGGTAAAGGAAAACATCAGGGGTATTGATAAACATTTTCACGAGGCTACGCCTCTGAGCAGTTCAACAAGAAATTGAGCTGATGTCTCACTAGGCAATGATAATTCAGCCGCAGCGGTTGTCAGTTTGATAGTCGACACAGGCTTGGTTTCGATGCTTGTTATTTGTTTGGTGATAACGTTGGCTTGAATAAAACCCGCGTTGTTACTTTCTTTACCAACCATTGATTTACGGGAGTAAA
The DNA here is from genome assembly GCA_013214985.1 of Hyphomicrobiales bacterium. Lineage (GTDB taxonomy): Bacteria > Pseudomonadota > Alphaproteobacteria > Rhizobiales > OSC116 > OCS116. The sequence goes on along the minus strand of JABSRY010000644.1, from coordinate 599 downwards.
AATAGCCGGGACTTATTTGATGTTGCTGACAGAACTTGGGTACAGATAATTCACTGGCTATTTGTTTTTCAACGAGATGTTGCCAATCTTCAAACGTTCGACGACTCATGGGTTGCTCCTTTATTAAGTTGAAACAACTGTAGAGTGAAAATTTAACTAGGGGTATGTGCTAATGGCCGGACGTTCACAGTGAAGGTTTTGTAAAAGCTCAAATGATCTCGCTTTAAATATAAAATATCGTAAGTAATTCAAACACAACCTTAGCCATTAACCAAGGGATCGTTAGTTCATCTAATGTTACTAAGTCGCTAATAATGATTTCATGTTTTTTTACCTAGATTAATTAAACAATTTTATAAGGAAATATATGAATAAAATATTAAGAATTTTATGTTGCTTTATTTAATTTTTATTAATGGGGTTGTTGAAAGATAAATCAGAGGTTAAGTTAGAATTCTTTAATTCCACTTTGTTTGTGAAGGTGACAGTACAACATCATCAAACCAAACTTTTACGATCAAACTGGAAGTCAATACTAAGTAATTATCAAAATGATCAATTTCCATTAGATTTAAATACACTATACTCACCAATACACG
>JABSRY010000643.1 GCA_013214985.1 Hyphomicrobiales bacterium | reverse complement strand
AATATTCACAGCTACACGAAGACAAGCAGCTCTCAATGTTCTGATACCCCGCTGCTTGCGGCGGGGTTCTTCATTTGGATGGAAGTATTGTTTGGGAGCCATGTTAGAGTGCTCTCTAATTTATCAATTGTTGTGGGCTCATCCGTAATTTCTACGGTCATTTTATGCAGTTTATATCCACCACCAAATACGGATGATAGGTTTGTCGGTTCAACCACTTTTGCTGTTAATGGGTCATTTATATCTAAAAATGTTATAAACTGCGGGTAGTGTTTTTTCTCCGCTTTAACTGTAATACGCAACTTTTCAAGTGCCGAATAATAATCGCCTATGTCATCAATTTTATTTGTTGAGTTGCTTGTTATGTGGTCTCTAAAACTATGCTGTGCGATATCTATTGGCTTGCCTATTAAGACAAATAGGTGCTGCGTTTTCGATAATTTAATGTAAATGGCTTCTCCAAACCATTGTTTCCATAATCGGGCATTACCTTTTTCAAAAGATTTACTGTTTGAAATATTAATTTGAGTAACCGATGAGCCAAATTTGCTCCCCGCAGGTGTCGTAATTTCTACTAATAACTTCTGACGCCATTCATAGGTTGTTTCTGGTTGCATAGCCTTCACTGTATAATAGATTAACCAAATTATTAGTGCAAATGCCAACGCTCCCAAATAAATCATATTTTAATATCACAAAAGTCATTAATCAATAGTCGTAAAATTGAATCTCATCACAATTTCAAATTCATATGTGAATCTATTTGTTATAATAACTCTTGTAAAGTTATAATAACAAATAGATTCAGCATTTCTGCCACCGCTCTAGAAACTTCATTTACACGGTCATCTGAGCCGCGCCCTTTCCCTTTAACCCACCACTTAATCGAGCTCGTTGAATTTCTTGGGGTAGTAAGTTGAGTGTTTTAGTTTTTTGCAATAGGATGAGGCATATTTTAAATAATTTTGGAAATAATATGCTGAGTCTTTACCGTCGTAATCCCTTAAAATTTTGCTTATCTGCGATGTTTGTGCTCGTCTTTTTTTGGAGCCAATTTATGTATTATAAATATAGTGTCGAGGATGCCCAACAGTGGGGTCGTTTAGCATTTGGTCTGTATTTTATTACATTGGGTCTTATTTTTAATGACAAAATTAGAAGCGAAGAAAAGTCTAAAAAGATGGCTATATATCCCATATTGTTCGTTGTTATGGGGTCGTTGAGTGTTGTTGGTGCGGTTTATGTATTGTTGAAATAATTATTTTGCTTTTCTGCGGTTTTTAACGCCCTGCAAATTACCCTTGCCTTTTACAGTTTCACATTATATAAGTGCCAAATTACAATTTTGATGCATTTATGCGCCACCGGTCGAGAACCACCCGGAGAAAACAGGAAACTACCATGCAAAAGACGCTTGTCATATGCTCGGGCGGAATGGATTCCATTACTTTAGCCCATAAAGTCGCCAAAGATGGCAATTTATCTCACATTCTTACTTTTGATTATGGCCAGCGCCACATAAAAGAGATTGACTATGCGCGCAACTGTGCTGCAGCGCTTAATGTGCCTTTCACGCTTATAGATATGTCCAACATTGGTGCCGAATTTACAGGCACGGCGTTAACCGATAATGTCGATGTGCCAGACGGCCATTATGCGCAAGAAAGCATGAAAGTCACCATGGTGCCAAACCGCAATGTTATTATGCTATCCATCGCTTATGGCTTGGCTGCAACGCATAAACTTGCGCGTGTTGCGCTTGCTGTGCATGGCGGCGATCATTTTATTTACCCCGATTGCAGACCCGATTTTATCGAAGCCTTTGCAAAAATGCAAAAAATGGCACTGGATGGCTATGCCGATATCGATATTTATGCCCCATATGTTACTGCGGCTAAAGCCGATATAGCAACAGAAGCCAAGGCCTTAAATGTCGATCACACAAAATCCTGGTCATGCT
>JABSRY010000642.1 GCA_013214985.1 Hyphomicrobiales bacterium | reverse complement strand
TTCAATTAATACGGATGGAATGAAGGAAGGGTCTTTTTCGTTAGAAAGCCCATTAAAGAAAACCCCTAAAATTCCTACTAAAATAATGATGGGGATTATACGCCAAAACTTAAATTTCAATTTATTTTCCAATCTTTTTTTCTAAAGATTTTAAGCGCTTACGTTGTTTATAATTGTTAAAAACAATATAGGCTGTTAATATTGAAATTCCAATAAAAACAATAAGATAACATGCTATAACATAATGCTGAAATTGTGTAAAATTTAAAAAGTCCATTATTATGCTCCGTTGTCTAATGCGTTATTGGTTGAAATATTAGTATGCTGAATATTCTGCTGCAAAATTCGCATTTCAATGGCTCTTGCACGGCGCCGCGTAATTTCGGTTCTAATATTTACAAAAAGCAATGTAATAAATAAAAATGTAAATGCCGCAAACATAATGAGCAATATAATCAACATGCTAGGATGTATGGATGGCCCACCCGCTTTTAATAGGCTTGCTGGTTGGTGCAAGGTGTTCCACCAATCCACCGAAAATTTTATAATGGGCACCATCACTAGACCAAGGGCGGCAACAATGGTTGCAAGCCGAGCCGCTTTAACCTGATCTTCAATTATTTGCCATATCGACATATAAGCAAGGTAAATGATGAATAATATTAAAAGTGATGTTAACCGAGCATCCCATACCCACCAAGTGCCCCAAGCGGGTTTGCCCCAAAGCATACCCGTTAAAAGCGTGAGCAAAGTAAAAGTTGCACCAATTAAGGCGGCATTTTTTGCGGCCATATCGGCAAGTGGGTGCCGCCAAATGTAGCCTGTAAAATTTGCAAGAGCAATAAACACAAATGTTCCCATGGCAATGTAAGCGGCTGGTGCGTGAATATATAGGATTCGACCCAACGGCCCCTGTAAATTTTCTTCAGGCGCATGAAAAATCATATAAGAACCAACAACAAATAAACCAACCGTAATGATGGTTAAAAATGGTAGCAAAATGGATGAAAATTTCATAAATTTTGTTGGGTTTGCAAGTCCGAACATAGTTTAGTCTCTCTTTAATGTTTGTTCAGGTTATAATCTATCTTTTATATAAGGCAAACGGAAATAATTTCACAAATTTGCCTTAAGAGCTTGTGCTGCTGCAAATGGTGCAATTATCACCGCTATTAGCGATAATGCAGACAAAATAAGCAAGGAGGTGTAGGGGTTTTCAACTTGAAAAGTCATGTCATTGGTTGCACTTACCCCAAATATTAAAATAGGAATATAAAACGGCAAAATAAGCAATGATATTAACTGATTTGCACGTTTAATACTGACCAAAATAGAGGCACCAATCGTAGCAAAGGCACATAAACCAATAGAGCCTATTGCCATGCTCAATATTAAAGGGAATAAACCGCCAGCGGGTAGGTTTAGCATTATCCCCAATATAGGCGTGATGACTAATAAGGGCAGGGCTATGCTTATCCAATGGGCAAATAATTTTACCAATATTACAAGCTCAGGCAACGGGCCGCCCGTTAACAATATGGTTAGGCTGCCATCTTCCATATCATCCGCAAAAATGCGTTCGGCACTTAGTAATATGGCAAGCAATAATATAACCCACAAAATACCCGTAGAAATTCTAGCCAGTAAATTAATGTCAGGCCCCACCCCAAAAGGAAAAAGAATAATAACTACTAAATAAAACCCAATCGCTTGCCCAGCACCGCCGCCAGATCGAAAGAATAGGTTAATATCACGTCTTAAAAGCGCCAATAATGGTTTCATGATTTGTCTCCAAACGGCTTGATGCCCTCAATTTCGTCACTATTAATATCGAGCGCCTCGTCAAACAAATACTCGTCATTAAATACGTATTTTCCACCCGTTAGGTTGAGCGTATTGTTAAATTCTATTCCAAGCGGTAATTGTTATGAGGCGATAACAATTCCGCCAGCATTAATATG
>JABSRY010000641.1 GCA_013214985.1 Hyphomicrobiales bacterium | reverse complement strand
ACAATGGGCACGGCCTCGACAATGAATTCATTGTCTGAAGTGTTGGGCATGCAATTGCCCGGGGGAGGAACAATTCCAGCGCCTTATAGGGAACGCGGCCAACTTGCATATAAAACCGGTAAACGCATTGTCGATTTAGTGATTGATGATGTCCGACCGTCCGATATTATGACTCGTGAAGCCTTTGAAAATGTAATCGTCGTGAATTCAGCATTGGGTGGCTCGACCAATGCGCCGATTCACATTACTGCCATTGCCAAGCATATAGGCATTGATATGACTATTGATGATTGGGAAAAACATGGTCTTGATGTGCCTTTGTTGGTGAATCTACAGCCAGCGGGGAAATATTTAGCAGAAGATTTTCATCGAGCTGGTGGCGTGCAGGCCGTGATTGCGGAGCTTATGAAACATGGTCATATTCATGAAGATGTATTAACAGTTTCCGGCGATACGATTGGCAACAATTGTCGTAACCAGTCCTCGCGTAATCATGATGTGATAAGAAGTTTTGAAAATGCATTAATGCATAAAGCAGGTTTCAAAGTTATTAAAGGCAATTTATTTGATGCAGCGATTATTAAATTGAGCGTGGTTTCAGATGAATTTAGACAACGGCTGCTTAACAACCCAGATGACCCCAATGCATTTGAAGGCATTGCTACAGTATTTGATGGACCAGAAATATACCATGCCACAATTAATGACCCAGCCTTAAATATTACCGAGAAAAGCATATTATTTATGCGCGGTGCGGGTGCTATTGGTTTTCCTGGGGCTGCTGAGGTGGTGAATATGCAAGTTCCAGATTATTTACTCAAAAAAGGTGTGAAGACCTTGCCTTGTATTGGCGACGGCCGTCAATCAGGCACATCTGGCTCGCCCTCTATTTTAAATGCATCTCCTGAAGCGGCTATTGGTGGTGGATTAGCAATACTTAGGAATGGCGATAAAGTGCGTATCGACTTAAATAAAGGCGAAGCGAATATTTTAATCCCTGCCGAAGAATTGGCAGAACGATTTAAAGAGCTAGAAGCAGCAGGCGGTTTTAAATATCCAGAATCTCAAACACCATGGCAAGAAATCCAACGCGGTATCGTCGGCCAATTGTCCGAAGGCATGGTACTAAAAAACGCCACCAAATATCAAGATTTAGCGAGAACAAAGGGTGTGCCTAGAGATAGTCATTAGGTGTTAAATAAACGTCGACATGCTGATATTAAGGCTCTTCGAACTTTAAGAGTCTGTTCTGATTGTCTTTGGTTTGAACGAAACCTAGATCAAAAATTATTTTGTACGGCAACGTACATAAAGGAACATATAAATGAAAATTACTGCCCTTAAGACATTTGTTGTGGCGCCTCGATGGTTATTCCTCAAAATTGAAACAGATGCAGGCCTTAGCGGTTGGGGTGAGCCTGTTCTTGAGGGGCATGCGCAAACGTTAGCTACCAAAATAGTCGAGTTGACTGATGTGCTAATCGGTGCCGACCCCTTACAAATTGAAGATATCTGGCAAATGATTTATCGCAACGGCTGTTATCGTGGTGGTCCTGTTCTAATGAGCGCTCTGTCGGGTATCGACATGGCGTTATGGGATATCAAGGGCAAGTATCATGATGCACCAGTGCATGCGCTGCTTGGTGGTTCGGTACGCAACAAAGTACGTAGTTATTGCTGGATAGGAGGCGACCGACCTGAAGATTTGGTTACTAGTGCTAAAGCCCTTATGGCAAAGGGATATGATGCCTGTAAAATGAACATTTGTGGTGAACTTCAGATCGTAGACAGACATGCAGCTATTGATACAATTGTGGCGCAGATGTTTGAACTGCGGGCCAGTGTTGGTTCGGAAATGGATCTTGCATTTGATTTCCATGGTAGAGTGCATGTTCCAATGGCCGCTATTCTTTTAAAGGAACTTGAGCCGCTACGACCGATGTTTGTTGAAGACGCAGTGG
>JABSRY010000640.1 GCA_013214985.1 Hyphomicrobiales bacterium | reverse complement strand
CTGTAACATAAATGTTAAAACCTTCAGATTTGAGCATAAGCTCAATACTTTGTGCTGTAGCACTATCATCTTCAATTAGAAGAACTCGCATCAGTAACCCCTTTTGCCGCTAAATCCCTGAATGACGCTTACCAAATAAATTACCATCAACACTCTTGGCCTCGAGATTTTTAGTTAATTTTGAGCATATAAAAACATATACCTTCGAATCAGTAAGCTAAGCCCATTTAGTTAACAAATCCTAATCAAAGTAAAGAAATAATGCATTATTGTTAATAATTTTTACTAGAACCTTAATGCCGCGCTTACCTTTTATAAACCATATTATTGCAAAAGTTACTGAATATTAAGGATTTTTTTAACAAAGTTTACCTAAATTTAAATTTTAGAGTTCATAATAATGGTTATAAAATAATTATTAAATGTGGTTAACTGTATTAAGTTTTATTAACTGTTGTGGATTTGTCTTTTGGTAAATGAGTTGGAAAATATCCAAGTAACAGAATATTGGGGTCGTGTGGTCTCGGTACAAGGTTTACTTGTCGAAATTATCGGCCCGTTATACGCCATGAATGTAGGCGCACACCTAAAAATACTGGTTACCGAAAAATTATCTGTCATATGTGAAGTTGTTGGTTTTAAAGACAATGTAGCACTTTGTTTACCATTTAGCGATGTTGATGGTGTGCGCATGGGCTGTAAAGCTGTGCTACTTTCTGCCGAACCTGCGGTTATGCCAAATGACGGATGGTTAGGACGCGTGGTTAACGGGTTGGGCGAACCTATCGATGGCAAAGGGCCCTTACCAAAGGGTGATATTGCCATTCCATTACGTAATAAACCACCCAAAGCAAATAAACGTTCCCGCGTTGGCGCTCCGATGGATTTAGGGGTAAGGTGTTTAAATAGTTTTACCACCTGTTGCGAAGGCCAAAGAATGGGTATTTTTGCAGGCAGCGGCGTCGGTAAATCGGTTTTATTATCAATGCTTGCAAAATATACAGATTCTGATGTGGCGATCATTGGCCTAATTGGCGAACGTGGCCGTGAAGTTCAAGAATTTATTGAAGATGATTTAGGCGAAGAAGGCCTTAAAAAATCAATCGTTGTTGTGGCTACTAGCGATGAAAGTGCGTTAATGCGCAAACAATCGGCCTATATGACATTGTCATTATCCGAATATTTCCGCGATAAAGGCAAAAAAGTTTTATGTTTAATGGATAGCGTTACACGTTTTGCAATGGCACAACGCGAAATAGGTTTATCATCGGGTGAGCCACCTACTACCAAGGGCTACACACCAACTGTATTTTCAGAGTTACCAAAATTATTGGAACGAGCAGGGCCAGGCGAAAATATTGACGATCCGACCAATGATAACGAGCCTGTCGCGGGTTCAATCACTGGGTTATTTACAGTGTTGGTCGATGGTGATGATCATAATGAGCCAGTTGCCGATGCGGTGCGCGGTATATTAGATGGCCATATTGTGATGGAAAGATCCATCGCCGAACGCGGTCGCTTTCCAGCGGTCAATGTTTTAAAATCAGTTTCCAGAACCATGCCAGGTTGCGTACCCGAAGAATGGTACCCAATTATTTTAAAAGCAAAAAAACTAATGGCAACCTATGGCGACATGGAAGAGCTTATTCGTTTAGGTGCCTATAGAGCAGGCACTAATCCCGAAGTAGATGAAGCAATTTTTTATCACGAGAAATTGGAAGATTTTCTGAGCCAGCGCAAAAACGAGCGCACAGGGCTTATCGAAGGCTACCATATTTTAAGTGATATTTTGAATTCTCCCGTAAGTATGGCGGGTGAAAGTACTGACCAATTACCAGATGGTCAGAATGTAACCGAAACTAAGGGGCATTCTGGTAATCCCTTTGGCTTCAATGAGTAAAGAGTAAAGTAAATGAAATCAAGACAATCCCTAATAAGACTAAGACGTTTTCAAGTTGAAGAAA
>JABSRY010000064.1 GCA_013214985.1 Hyphomicrobiales bacterium | reverse complement strand
AGCCAAGCGAGTGATTTAAAACGGCGAGAGGCCGATATTGCTATTCGTAATTTTAGGCCAACAGAGCCTGATCTGATTGCTAAGAAAATTAGAGATGTACCAGCTCGGCTTTACGCTACACCGCAATATTTAATTAAAATTGGTAATCCAACCACAATGGACGGCCTTAAAAATGCTGAATTTATTAATATTGACCCTAGTTTTTTGTATATGGCGAGATTAAATGAAATTGGGTTTAAGCTGGATAAACAGAATTTCTCCATTTTGACAGAGAATTTTTTAGTCATGTGGGAATATGTTAAAATTGGGTTAGGTATTGGAATTGCTGATGCAAGAATTGGCGATGCAGAGCCGCTTGTTGAATTGGTTTTGCCTAAGATGGTGGCATTTGAGTTTCCGATTTGGTTGGTGGCGCATCGCGAACTGAACAATAGTGCGCGGATTAGGCTTGTATATGATTTATTGGCGGCAGAGCTTTCAAAGTAGCTATACAAATAGGCATATTTCTTTTGCAAATTTCGACAATTTTAGAATTTATTTTATTGGGATAGACTGACTTTAACTTAAAATGTTAAAGGAAATAAAATGAATATTAAAAGTTTTAGTCGATTAACGGGTTTTGTATATTTATTACTTGTGCCACTTGGTGTGTTTGGCATTATGTATGTGCCGTCTTTGTTGGTAGAAGGTAATTTACCGCTGACAATTGAGAATATTAAATCTAATGAATTTGTGGTTAGGTTGGCGATTGCTGCCTCTTTGTTTATTCAGCTCATTCATTTTATATTGGTTTTGATGCTTTATAGAATTTTTAAAGTTGTAAATATTAGAATTGCTAAGATTATGGTTTTATTAGTGATGGTCGGAGTGCCGATTGCAATGCTGAATGAGTTAAACTTTGGTGCTGTGCTGTTTATATTTGCGAATGCCGAAATATCAAATCTTCTAATACCCTTATTTTTTGAATTGCATGAATTTGGTATTATGATTGTTGGTGTGTTTTGGGGGTTGTGGTTATTTCCACTTGGATATTTGGTATATAAATCGAATTTTATACCAAAAATAATTGGCATTGCTTTAATGATTGGCTGTTTTGGTTATGTAATAGACAGTTTTATGTTTATTATTGCACCTGATTTTGGTTTTCAATTTGCGGAATTTCTATTTGTTGGTGAATTGATGATTACCTTTTGGTTATTGATCATGGGCGTGAATGAAAAGATGTATGACATTGTTAAGCAAAATGCTATTTAGCATAATGGGTTGGTAACGCGGTGGTGTATTTTATTTGTTCCATCGCAAAGCTTGAGCTTACATCAAAAATATCGATACTTTCGATGAGTTGTTTATATATTTTATCATATGCTGCAATGTCTGGCACGACGACGCGTAACAAATAATCGACATCGCCACTCATGCGATAAAACTCGACAATCTCTGGTATACGGCTAACCATACGGGCAAATTTGGTTAGCCATTCTGGGTTATGTTGGTTGGTCTTTATGGTAACAAAAACAGTGATATTGACATTTAATTGGGTAGGATCTGCAATAACAACACGTTTGGTGATGGTGCCATTATCTTCCATCGCTTGAATACGGCGCCAACATGGCGTGGTAGATAGCCCGACTTTTTCGGATATATGGTTGATTGTTATGGTGCTATCATTTTGTAATAATTCTAATATTTTGAGATCAATAGAATCTAATTTCATTTTTAATTGCCTTAATGGAATTATTTTCTAATAATATAGCATATTTGAGCAATATTAGAAAATATATTCTACTGACTTTAGGCTATGCTTATGACAATATACAAAAACTTAAAGAAGCAGCATTATGATTAAAAAATTGAAGCAATTATTTACAGAACATCCTGACAGTGTGGATGAAAGCTATTTGGAACATACGGGCGTTGCGCTTTATTTTGGCATCACTATGTTTTACACATCGCTTGCCTGTTTTGTGCATGCATTTTTTCCATTCCTATTTGTTAAAACAGGTAGTCAAACTGTAACGCATTTATATGATAGAATGGTTGCGAGCCGTAATAGGAATGCAAAAAAGAGCATTAACACCGAAGTGAATAATGACGGACAAATTGTTGAATATTTTATTTAGATAAAATAAAAAGGCGACTAAAATAGCCACCTTTATTATTGGGTGTAGCCGTTTATTTAAGTGATAAACGGTAGCTAGTAAACCCCTCTGTTTCATCGCCTATAGCTTGTATACCCAAGGCTTTGCCAAACTCTATACCATCTGGGCTTGAGATGAAGATTACATTCACATCCTTGCCAATTGGTGCGAATTTCCAGTTATTATCGGCCGATGGGTCTATATTCTTTTGCTCAAAAATATAGTTGGCCAAAGCAACACGGTTTTGATCTGGTGCTTGGATGATGGTTTTTGAGCCATTTAGCCCAGGGAATTTTCCGCCGCCTGAAGCACGGTAGTTGTTGGTGGCGACCGCAAACATTTTATCATCTGCTAAGGGTTTGCCATTATACATTATATTGATAATACGATGGCTCTCGGCGGCTATAACCTCGCCTTTGCCGTTATAACGTGCGGGTTTAGTGATGTCGATTTCATAGGAAATACCATCTATCATATCGAAATTATAAGATTTGAAATTTTTATTTATCAATTCTTGATCAGCGGATTTTGACGGATCGATTTGGTTAAATTGACCCGCTGACATTTCGAGCCATTCACGTATCTCGGCACCGTTCATTTTGACGATATGTAATGTATTTGGGTAGACATATAAATCGGCAATGTTTTTATAGGCGATATCGCCTGCTTTTAATGACGTATAATAATCTGAACCAATACGCCCCCCCGATTTGAAGGGAGCTGCAGCACTTAGCACGGGTAGGTCATCATATTCTGTGCCTTGGAGTGCATTTTTAACATACCAAATTTGCGCATTGTTAACGATCTGAACGGATGGATCGTCATACATTAATGCGAAATAGCTGTTTATAGGCGCGGATAATGTGCCGAGCTTTTCATTCATATAGGCGATGGTTGCTTCATGCTCGGCTTTTACGGATGCCACAATCTGCGGGTCAGCATCGGCCAAAGAAATGGTTTTACGATTTTCGGTTTTATAGATGCTGCGAATTTGTGATGTACCACCTGCTCTTTGCCAGCCATCGGCGGTTTTTTTGAGTTTTAGGTCTACAATGCCTAAATGAGACCCCCAAAAGCCTGGCATAGTGGCGGGAACACCGTTAAGAGTGCCTTTTTCTACGTTGGCACCCGGGAAGCTTTTAAACCGATCTGACGGGAAGAAGCTGTGAGAATGGCCAAATAATATGGCGTCGATGCCTGGTATTTTTGATAGATATGCTGAACTATTGGCTTCCATACTTACCCGAGTGGCTGTTGATATACCAGAATGCGGGATGGCGATAATGATGTCTGCACCCAGTGATTTCATAATAGGAATATATTTATTGGCGCTATCTACAATATCTGCTGCGTAAACCTTGCCTTCTAAGTTAGCTTTATCCCATGCCATAATTTGTGGTGGTACAAAACCAATTACACCTACTTTTACCATTTGGTTGTTGCCATCTGTATCTTTAAATTGTCGGTCTAAAATGAGGAATGGTGGGTATAGGTTTTTGTCATTTGACTTATCACCATCACCATCTTCTACATATACATTTGAGTTGGTATAGGGGAAGTTGGCACTATCGGTAGAATTTTTAAGAAACTCTAACCCATAATTAAATTCGTGGTTACCAATGTTGCCAGCATCATAATTTAGTAAATTCATAGCTTTATATACGGGGTGGGTATCGCCAGCTTTTAACCCTGTTTTTTTGGCGACATAATCACCCAATGGGTTGCCTTGTAGAAGGTCACCATTGTCGAAAAACATGCTGTTTTTAACTTCTGCCCTTGCTGTTTTTAACAAAGTTGCAACCTTAGCGAGGCCTACTTTATTAGATTGTTTGTCTTTATAATAATCGTAATCGATCATATGGGTGTGTAGATCTGTCGTTTCCATAATACGTAGATTGATGGTTTCAGCATTTGCGTGGTTAAAGATTGCCATGGAGGCGATGCTTGACATTAATATGGATTTTTTAAATTTGTTCATTAGTCTCTCTTAAAATTGGAATGATCGCAAGCATTTAACCCCACAAATTTAACAGATTTGTGACAATTAATAGCATCGACACATCTATTATGTTGAAGATTTTATTATGCAAATATATGATTATTAAATGAGGAAAGCGGGCAAAGAGTCAAGCATAATTGGTTAACAAAAATAGTTAACATTAAAATACTATATATTACAAATGCTTAAGTTGGTGAAAAAAAATGCATTAATGTAATAAATAACAATTATACTATTGGGTAATGGTGATACAGTTTTGGAGTTCGGTATTTTGGGGTAGTTCGAACCATGATTCCATAAAGTTAAAATCTTGCTCGAAAACTTCGAATTGAAAGGCTGCGCCTTTTTCATTATTACGTTTAGTGATACGATTAAAACGGGTTTCGCTATCGATCTTTAGATAATGTATTTGATGTTTGAATTTGTGTTGTTGGATGAAGTTCAAAAAACTTAAACGATGGCTATATTTCGCGAAACCAAGGTCAAGAATTGAATCTGTGCCTGCATTTTCTAACTGAATAATGAGTGATTTAATTATGGTTTCGGCACGTTCAATGCGTTCTAAAAACCAATTTAGGCCGTCATCTGGCTGTTTATCGGCAAAAAATAGGTCTTTATTCCACTGGTCAATTGAGAAAATAATGCCCCTATTTTGTTGTTTTAATTTTCGGGCGTAGGTGGTTTTGCCTGCGCCCGTATTGCCAATGATGAGGTGGAGCATTTTTTGATCTTTAATTTAATGGGCATCGTTCCAATTTAATGCAGCTTGTGCATCTACTTTTAGTGGCACGTCAATATGAATGATGGGTTTATGTGCGTTTTCCATAATGCGTTTAGCGACTATAATAGTTTGCTCAACTTCGTTATCGGTTGCCTCGAAGATTAATTCATCATGTACTTGTAAAAGCATTTTGGCTTTTAAACCTGCATCTTTTAGTGCTTGGGGCATTTGAACCATAGCACGTTTTATGATATCTGCCGCGGCACCTTGAATTGGCATATTAATCGCCGCGCGTTCGGTAAAGGCGCGTTGCATGGCATTTTTATCATTTATGAGTGGTAAATGGCACACGCGACCGAAAATGGTTTTAACATATTCATTATCGCGGGCAAATTGTTTGGTGTCTTCCATAAAGTCTTTAATGCCAGGGAAGCGCTCGAAATATTTGCCAATATAATCTTTAGCCTCGGTACGGCTAATGCCTAATTGAGCGGCTAAACCAAAAGCCGATATGCCATAGATAATGCCAAAATTAATAGCTTTGGCTTGGCGTCTTATCATCGGATCCATACCCTCGACAGGCACGCCGAACATTTCGCTAGCGGTCAGTGCATGGATGTCGATGCCATCGGCAAATGCTTGTTTCATGGTTTTAAGATCAGCAATATGAGCCAGTAAGCGCAGTTCGATTTGGCTATAATCGGCGGAAATTAATTGATGGCCTTTAGCGGCAATGAAGGCAGTTCTGATTAAGCGGCCTTCTTCGGTGCGCACTGGGATATTTTGTAAATTAGGGTCGGTGGATGCTAGGCGACCTGTGGTGGTATGCGCCATTGCATAGCTGGTATGAATGCGGTTGGTTTTGGCATTAATATGATTAGGCAAGCTATCGGTATAGGTGGATTTTAATTTGGATAAGGTGCGCCATCCTAACATTTTAATCGGTAGCTCATGCCCTTCAGCTGCTAGATCGTCTAAAATTTTGGCACTGGTTTGCCAAGCACCTGTTTTGGTTTTTTTGCCGCCTGCTAGGCCTAACTTATCAAATAAAATATCGCCCAATTGTTTGGGGGATGCAATGTTAAACTCTTCACCCGCAAGCTCGTGGATTTCTTTAGTAAGAACTTCTAACTTTGATGCAAAATCGGCAGATAATTCGGCTAATTTTTCGCGGTTAACTAATATGCCATTTTGTTCCATATCGACCAACACATCGACTAATGGGCGCTCCATACTTTGGTAAACATTGGTCATTTTTTCGGCTGCGAGGCGCGGGTACAGCACATCAAAAAGTCGCATGGTCACATCGGCATCTTCGGCACCATATTGAGTCGCTTGTTCAAGCGGTACATAGTCAAAGGTGATTTGAGATTTACCAGAACCGCATACATCTTTAAACGCAATGGGTTTATGGTCGAAATGAAATTCGGACAACGCATCCATACCATGTTTGGTGCGTCCCGTATCTAATGCCGCGCTTAATAACATTGTATCGTGGAAGCTTTTTAAATGAATATCGTATTTTTTAAGCACGCTAATATCGTATTTTAGATTTTGCCCGATTTTAAGAATAGATTGGTCTTCGAGCATTTTGCCGATAATGTCTAATGTGATTTTGAGATCTAACTGATCGACTTTTTCGTCGTCCGTATCTGCTGCAAAAAGATCCAATTTTTCGGTTTTAATTTTATGCGCTACAGGAATATAAACACCGTGCCCTGCTTTTAGGGATAAGCATATACCCACTATATTGGCAACCATAGGGTTTAGGCTATCGGTTTCTAGGTCGAAACTAACTTGGCCTGTGTCATATACTGATTTGATAATCTCATTAAGCGCCTCTATCGTGGTGATACACTCATAATCTTCGGGCTTTACCTGCATTGATGCTAGCTTGTTACGGCGTTTATTGGCAAGGTTTATAGGTGTATAGCCTTTGGGCGTATCATTTGCATCTGTAGAATTTGGCTGGGTTGCTGCGCTTAACGATGCGCTTGGCACATCTGCATCATGTGCAGCGGCGATCCGCTTAACGGTACTGTTTAAACCAAGGTCGAGCAAATGTTGCAATAAATCGTCAATGTCAGGATAGGCTAATTTAAAGTCGGTTACTTTTTCATCTAGTTCAACATCGCATTTTAGCGTTACCAGCTCGCGGCTGACGCGCGCAAGGTCTGCAAATTCTATAAGATTTTCGCGGCGTTTCTTTTGTTTGATTTCGCCAGCATGCTCAAGCAGGTTATCTAGATCGCCATATTCATTAATTAGCAATGCAGCGGTTTTAACCCCAATACCAGGCACACCTGGTACATTATCGGCGCTATCGCCCGCAAGTGCCTGAATATCGATTACACGGTTTGGGTGTACGCCAAATTTTTCCATCACGCCATCATATGATATTAACTTGTTTTTCATGGTGTCGAGCATGTCGACATCATCATTGACTAATTGCATTAAATCTTTATCGGATGTGACTAAAGTGACTTTCATGCCTTCTGCAACCGCATGTTTGGCGTAGGTTGCCATAATATCGTCGGCTTCAAAACCGACTTTTTCGATAGATGGGACATGGAATGCCCTAACTAATTCTTTAATGATAGGGAATTGGGGGACTAAATCTTCGGGTGCGGGCGGTCTGTGGGCTTTATATTCTTTGTAAATTTCATTACGGAAGGTTTTGCCCTTGGCATCGAAGATAACGGCTAGATGGCTTGGGCCTTCGGGCGTGCGGGCATTTTGAATTAGCTTCCACAACATATTGCAAAAGCCAGAAACTGCGCCAATGGGCATGCCATCGCTTTTACGCGTCAATGGCGGGAGTGCATGATAGGCACGAAAGATAAATGATGAACCATCAACCAAATATAAATGCGGTTTGTCTGCCATGTTTACTCCGAAAAAGAATGTTAGAATCAGAGCTTCATCATATCGAAAATGGTGTAGAATAAAAGCTATTTATAAAAGACTTTTCCATCTAAATGGGTGCGATCTTGCCAGCCGTGCCGCACCAGCTCTGGGTCAATATGCTCTTCTTCTGGGTAGCCAATGCAAAGATAGGCGGTGAATGCCCAACTATTTGGCGTCTCTAAATCACTTGAGATTTTTTTAGGGTCCAAAATGGACACCCAACCAATGCCTAAATTAAGCGTACGGGCGGCAAGCCACATGCTATAAACCGCTAAAACAGATGAATATTGCAAGGTTTCGGGCATGGTCATACGCCCTAAACCATGGCCTTCATCTGGTTTGGTTTCGGTAAATATTGCCATTTGAACGGGGGCGTTTTTTAAGCCAGCTAATTTTAAAGACGCATAAAGGCTAGCGCGTTCGCCATCAAAACCAGATAAAGCGTCTTCGTTACTATTGTCGAAATTGTCCATTACTAATTGGCGTGTTTCGGGTTTTTCGATCATTACAAAACGCCAAGGTTGGGCGTTACCAACTGAAGGTGCAAATGTGGCAATATTTAACAGATAATCGATATCTTTTTGAGCGACGGGGGTGGTTTTAAACCGTCTAACATCACGCCGCCATTTAAATAGATTTTCGAGCTTTGTGTTAAACTCATCGTCAAAAACTGGAATATTATTGCTCACATTTGCCTCATTTATAATGCATTAACCCCTATTCGATGAAGTTTGCAATATCATCTAATTTTGCACGATGAATATCTGGCACTTGGCATTGTTTTTCGGGGTAACCAACTATGAGCAGCATATACGGTTTTTCGTTAATTGGTCTAGCACATAATTCATTTAAGAAACCCATTGGACTAGGTGTATGGGTTAATGTTGATAAACCAACCTTATGAAGTGCCGAAATAAGAAAACCTGTGGCAATGCCGACGCTCTCACTAACATAATAATGTTTTATTTTATTGCCATTTTCATCGAAACCATATTTTTTTGCAAAAATTGCAATGACCCAAGGGGCGGTTTCTATAGATGGTTTTTCGTCATGGGTGCCTAATGGGGCTAAGGCTTTGAGCCATTCGGGGCTGGCTTTAGCGGCGTAAAATGCCCGCTCTTCTGTTTCGGCAGCATCGCGGATGATTTTTTTGGCTTTTCTGCCACCCTGACCGACACACTCGCCCTCGTTAGCGATCCCGCCGATCCGAAACTGAGTGAGCAGGGCCCTGGTGCCTT
>JABSRY010000639.1 GCA_013214985.1 Hyphomicrobiales bacterium | reverse complement strand
GAAGAGGGGCATTGTATGCGCCAAAATGCTTTGGATTTATGTAGTATAAGTGGTGCCAGTGAAGCGGATGGGTTTAGAGCTACTAGCCTAGAGACATTGCGCCAAATGGTTGGCATTGATGCTGGGATTACGCTTATGCCTGCAATGGCAATTAAAGAAAATGACGATTTAAAATATATAAAATTTAAAGATAAACCGCCTGTTAGAACCATTGCCTTAGTGTGGCGAAAAACTACAAATAAGCGTGAATTATTTGATAAACTCGCTGCTTTATGCACGCGACCTTATTGACACTGTTGGGTTTATTAAATAGCCTGTGAATGATTATTTATTACAATTGAGCCTTTTAAATCTATGACACTTGACCAATTTAAAATGCTAAAAGCCGTTGCCGAATTGGGCACGTTAAAAGCGGCTAGCCTAAAAATATTCAAATCTCAAGCGGCTATAAGCAAAGGCATAAAACAGCTTGAAGCGCATTTGGGTGTTGAATTATTTGATCGTAAAGAATACCGACTTGTTTTAACCATAGAAGGCGAGCGTATATATCAGCTTGCTTTGCCGATGCTTAAAAAAGCGGGTGAGATTGATGCATTAGGTAAACATTTTACGGCGGGTAACGAATCGCATATTACATTGGCTTATAGCAGTAGTTTTGATCTTTCTGTGCTTTTACCTGTGTTAGATGATGTTCAAAGAACCTTCCCTGAGACCAACATAATCATTCATCAGGAAAATTTAACGGGTGCTTTGGATGCGTTGCAAATAGGCGATGCGGATATAGTTATTACGCCTGTGCTGCAAGCCGTGCTGAGCCATGAAAAACTTGAAATGTTTCGACTGGCTAAAGGTAAGTCGATTAAAGTTGCGACGCCTAAATTACTGGCAAGACACCCAAATTTAACCACCGCATCTCAACTCGAAAATGAGTATCAAATTATTATACAAGATTCGGGTACTGGCACTAAGAATATTATTCATGCTGCAGTGGATGGGCAACGCAGATGGTTTGTCAATGATCTACAAATAAAGAAAATGTTGCTTTTGGATAGCATGGGTTGGGGTGGTATTCCTAAATATTTGATTAGAGACGAGCTGGCAGACGGGCGATTGGTTATTGTGAAATTGGATGATTTGCAAAGTAATTACCCTTTGGAGTTTCAAGCTATAAAGCTAAAAGAAACTCTTTTTGGCCCTGTGACGACCATGGTGTGGCAGGCAATGCAAAAATTGGCCATCTTAAACAATTCAACTAAAAGTTAAGCTCTATTCGAAATAGTTTCGATTTTATTCAACATCATAGTTTCTTATATTGAATTTAGACAATGTGTCTAACAAATATTAGATAGGAAATATCATGACAAATAAAATTTTAATTATTGGCGGTACTGGCAATATTGGCATTGAATTGGTTAAACTGTTTAAAAATTCTGAAGAAGATTTTCAGCTTTTGGCAAGAACTGAAGCAAGACAAAAAGAATTTTCTGATCAAAATTTACGTTCAATAATGGGTGAAGTTGGTGATTGGCGCTCTATTGATAACGCATTGGCAGGTATAGACACCGTGTTTTTGCTTACTAGCCCATCCCCATTAATGTTAGACGAACATAAAGGGGTTATTGATCGGGCTATAAAAGCGGGTGTTAAGAAAATTGTGCGTCTTTCGGCTGAACCTGCGGATGCTAATTGTGATATGCCATTATATGCAGCACATGGGCAGGCAGATGATTATTTGCAAAATAGCGGCATTGATTATGTTATTTTACGCCCGCATTATTTTATGCAAAATACTGCGACGATGCATGGCGGATTTATAAAAGACAAACAAATGTTTGCACAATATTTAGGCGATGCAACCATCCCGATGATAGATGTTGAAGACATTGCATTAGCTGCTTTTAATCATTTTTAGGGTTCAATTCCCCGCCCCTTGGGGCGTAGAATGTTCGCATGAGCAAATATATTCATAA
>JABSRY010000638.1 GCA_013214985.1 Hyphomicrobiales bacterium | reverse complement strand
TTGATTTCTGGGGAAGCAATACCAGTTGATAATAATGGATAAACATGAATATCATTGGGCAATGGGCTTTTAATGGTAACGGCTTTAATATCAGCATGTGCGCCAAAAACAAGGCCAGTATAACCACCAATTGGCCCACCTTTAGAAAGTAAATTATCAGCCGTGCGAACCCGTTCTTTAAAATGATCATCATCTTCAATGTCTGCACCACCAGAAGTAATGGTGATATTTTGTACAGCATCAATATAAGCAATGGGTTCTTCTAATTCGGTCAGAGTACCAACACTTAAATCATTTGCAGCTTTACCTTTAATATTTGCAGTGGCGGCAATGTCGATCGATAATTGGCCAGCAATTAATTTTACTTCACCATCTGTAATAAAAGTAAATTGACCATCTGCGGATGAAACATGGGTAAAAATCGGAATAAGAATATCTTGTGCCACCACTGCATCGGTAGAAAAGCGCAAGGTGGTTTTGGCAAAAGAGGCATCAAGCCGTTTAATCTCGTGATTAATCGAACGGTTAATAGCATGTTGGTCTATCATCTCACCTTCGGCAAATTGCACTAGATTTTGCAATAAGCTATGATGGGCGTCGGCACGCAGAACAGAGCCAACATAGGTGATGAGTTTTATTAAAAGTGTTTCTAGTTGAGCAGGATATAGTTTACGATCTGCTAACCCTTCAAATATTTCTATAAGTTGTTGTTCGTGTTTAAGAGCATCTGTATCAAAAAATACTGGTTTAGGCAGTGATTTCATAGCGCCACCTCGGTATAGATTAATTGGTGATTAATCGCCTCAGTTGGTCGCCAAGTAATGGTCGCAATGATATTTGAATAGCTGTTTATAATGGCGGTAACGCCGATTAATTCTACACGTGGTTCAAATATAATAATGGCTGTGGTGAGTTCGCTTACAATTAACGGAATACTATTAGGCGATGGCTTATCGATATAAGCTTCAATATCGACTGCAAAATTAGGATCTAGCGGCACGCTGCCTTTTTGCGTGGTGCAGATAATACCCAAAGACTGCTCAATATCGGCAATGGCTTCAACGGTAATGCCCAAATTATCATTAGCAGCATCGCCAAGCTTTAGCTGCCAGTGCAATGATGCAGGCAAGGCTTTAGCCAATGGGCTATTGGAATGATAGGTGAGGTTATTTAATATTTGTGCATTTTGGTCGGTCATGAACCAACAATAAACTAGGTCAAAAGCGATGTTCAGGTGAAAATTTCACTGGAAGATCTGTATAAAAATATTGGATGTTAATTTTTGCGGCCACAATTGAGGCGGCGATAATTAACACGACCATAAAATATTATCACAAAATTGTAAACCATGTTGTGAAATTGATAAATATGTCTCTCACTTGACCTGAAACGGTATTTTGTGTGTTTTACTTTACATGACCAGATGTAGCGAAAAATATTGTTAATTCAGTTAGACTCATATAATCATACCTTATCTGTACATTTGTTGTATGGAATTATTTATTTCAACAATTTTTAAATTAACAAAAAGCATAAGGGAAAAAATTATGAAAATGAACAAAATTATAAGGATAAGTTTATCAGGAGGTTTAATAGGAATATTAACAACAAATCCAAGGCGCGCACTGGATGCCGCAATTGATAAACAGAATCAGGATGGGTGGAATGCAATATTTTTTGAACGCCACAAACCGGCCAATATTATTGTTTTTATTGGTACATTTTATCATATTTGGTAAAATTTTGTTGAAGTATAATGTTAGAGAAAACAGCAAAGTATGTTTTGCGTTCTTTAGCCTTACATTTAGACTTAGAGGAGACCTATTTTGATAATTATATCAAAAATGGAAATAGCATATTACGCCCAATTCATTATCCACCCATTGCAACTGAGCCAAAAGGTGCAGAAAGAGCAGCTGCTCACGGAGACATCAACCTAATTACATTATTAATGGGTGCTCAAGGAAAAGG
>JABSRY010000637.1 GCA_013214985.1 Hyphomicrobiales bacterium | reverse complement strand
GGGCACTTTCTGGAGTATCTCCCGCCGTATAGCCCTGATTATAATCCTATTGAGAAGAAATGGGCGCAGGCTAAAGCAACTAAACGACGAGAACAATGTACCACTGAATAACTTTTTGGGGAGGGCAAATTTGAATCAAATTGAAGGCGTCAGGCTATATATTCTTTGAAGGTCGTGTCCACTTTCATCAGACAAGTCCAGGAGTGACATTAAACCATGACAGAAGCAATAAACGGATCTTTGCGGTAGTGCCATCTGAAGTCCTAACCGTAAGAATATTTATATTGACAGATGAGGGTAATTTTTTTAAACATGGTTCATATATTTTTTATTTTTTTTCAAAGAAGGAATAATCACATGCGTGATTTTTATTATGATTTTAGAGCATTCAAAATACTCTCAAAAAGCGATCCAGATTTTAGCATTAGTTATGTCCTCGAGGACATGCATCCTGATCATGATAAACCATTTAGCTTTGTCCTGCAATCGGGTGATTTTATGATTAATTTTGCACCTGCATTACACAATAGCGATACGGATTGGAATGCTATAAATGCTAGTGCCGCTAAAAATGGTGTGATGACACTGATTTTTGATCATATTGGCACATGTGCTAGTTGGGTACATATACAACGACATCGTTGCCCAGAAGCAACGTTTCCCGACGTAGAAACTCAAACAAATATATTAAAATTGTTTAAACAAGCCATGCTAGCGTTTCCTACTACTTTTGAAATTGAAAGAAAAAAAGCACTATTACAAGATATAAAGGTCGCCTATGGACCCAATATAGAGTTTACAGATAAACTAATGAAGGAAATTAATTCTGGGGAGTTAATTAAATGACCAGTATTGATATTTCACAAGTCCATAGCCTAGACACGGCTTATCACTTTTTTTATCAGCAGATAGAAATTTCGCAATCTAGTTTTACAATGGATCATGCAAGGCAAATTGTCAATCAATTGGATGCTGGTTCTGCGATGAGTGGCACTACAATTTTATACTCTAGCACTAAAAATACAGGTTTTAATGCTGACGCACTGGGTGATGCTGGTTTAAGATTAATAAATCATACGGAAGTAGGAGGTTTTTTAGACGCGACTTATTTTAAAAGGTGGTATAATGATAATCTTACTGCAGATCAAATAACCAAACAAGTTTTTGAAGCTGATACAAACAGCTTATGGGGAAATGCATCGCAAAAATTTGCAAAAGTAACCAGTGGTGATGTTTTTGTAATTGTTGGTGATGATTTTAATAGTAGCCGTGTGTTTGGTGCGGTTGAATTGCCTGAATTGTTATTAAATGATAAAGTAACACATATTAACGGAATGGATAAATCCAGTATAATCGCAAGTTTTACTGCTAAAGGCATTAGTCTTGATCAAATAGGAGCGAGCGATTTTAGCACAGCAACGGTTATTATCGATGGTGAAGCGAAAAAAATAACAGACGTTCTTACTGACGAAATTGGGTTGGTGGCAAGAAATAAAACAGCACTAAGTCCGCAGCTTTTAGAAGATAAGTTTCTAAATAAAGAAATTAGTGCGGCTGAATATAAACAATTAAGAGAGGCAGGGAAGACACATTTCGATCATAATAATTATTATGATGACCAGAAATTGAGTTCTTTCACGGCAGATATATTAGACAAAATAGCGCAATACGGTATTAAGGCGTCATATATTTCGGCTGCATTTGTAACCCTTAAGGCGCTGGGGATTTTCGGCGATATAGCTGAGCTGGGCATAACAGTTGCACACGCAAATGAGCTACATGACCAAGGGAATGTACGGGGTTCCAATGAAGTTTGGGCAAAATTTGTTTTTGGTTCAGGTGGCGGTCTAATTGCTGGGATATTGGGCGGTACTATTGGTGGTGTAATGGCTGGTCCACTTGGCTTGCTTATTGGAAGTTTAGCAGGCGGTGTTCTCGGTTCATATGGCGGCGAAGAAATTGCAGGTATAATG
>JABSRY010000636.1 GCA_013214985.1 Hyphomicrobiales bacterium | reverse complement strand
AGACAACCCTACTGGTAAGTGGATATGTTTTGATAAAATAGAGCTAGTGTCAAAAGTTCGTTTTTTACAAAAAGAAAACAGAAAACTAGAAATGATAATTAAAGAAGGTTTAGGACCAGAAGATCTTAAACGAGATTTTTAACACTAATACACGATAAGGAATAACAATGAACAAAGAAGCAATCGAACAACTTAAAATTGACGAAGGTGAAAGCCTCACAATTTACAATTGCACTGCTGGCGTTCCCACTATCGGAATAGGCAGGAATTTAGAGGCGGGAATATCAAAGGAGGAATCAAACTATTTATTTATGAATGACATCGCAAGAGTAAATAAAGAGCTTGCTGATACCTTTACCTGGTATTACATGCTTAGTCCAACTAGGCGGTCGGTAATGGTGAATATGAACTTTAACTTGGGACTGACTCGCTTTATGACGTTCAAGAAAATGCTAGCAGCTTTAGAGTGTAATAATTACGAAGAAGCAGCCAAGCAAATGCTAGATAGTAAATGGGCCAATCAAGTTGGTAATCGTTCAGTACGACTAGCTAAAAAGATGCTAGAAGGTTAATTCAAGCAATAGATAAACAAGAGGCATTGACATTGCCTTTTATTTTAACTAGGCTCTATCAGAAGTAGTAACTAATCAGTTAAGAGGAATGATAAGTGTATGAATAAAAAGACAACTAAGGGCTACTACCTGTCGAATGGTAATCAGTCAAATTTAGACAAGTACGGGGCAAAGCTTGATATACCTCATTGCAGACCAAGCGCAAGTCTTTACCTGGATATACTTTTAACGGACCATTTTAAAGCGCTAGAGAAAAGTGAAAGTAAAAAGAAAGCTCCTGCAAAAGAGGTGGTGGGAAATAAATTCGATTTCAAAAATGAATGCTTGTTGCTAGGTGTTGATAAGGACGTTTTAGATGATTGGTTAAAAGTTAGAAAAACCAAAAAGTCATCAGACACTAAAACGGCTCTTATGGCAATTGTAAACGAAGTAAAAAGTTCAGAGATTGAATTCTCAGAGGCTATAAAAATTTCAGCTCAAGAAGGTTGGGCTGGTTTTAAATTAAAGTGGTGCAAAAATATAGGGCGCGTTAATAATGGACAAACTTCAAGCACTGGTCAAAAACTTTCAGCACTCGAAAGGGTCAAGCAAAGAAACGATACCAAGTATAGACAACAACCAAATGAATGCGGATTGGGTGTGGGAACAAATGGCGGATATATGGGGGGAACAGTGGATGAGGGAGAGAGGGGAAACGCCATCGAACATGTGGATAACCAATCTTTCACCGATTACTGAGCAACACATTAAAAGGGGTGTAGAAAGAACGGTAAGTGACAGATTAAGTTGGCCCCCATCATTGCCTGAGTTTTTAAGTTTGTGTCTTGATTTTGATACTACGGAAGCATACAACCGCATGATTAACAAAAAGCCAGTGCTAGACGATGTTGAATACTTCACAAGGCAAGCATGTGGCTATGAATGCAAGCGTGTTTTATCTGATTCAAAAGCTAGGGTGTTATTTAATAAAACGTTCGGTTTAAAGTTGGAGTTAAAGCGTAAAGGTAAATTACCCATACGTGATCAAGGGCTATTAACAATTGAAAGTGTCGTAACTGAAATTGACAAAGAGATCAGCAAACGTTGCTCGAACTCAAATGAGCGAAGTAAGCCACCACTTATAAACAGGTTGAATCGAATAATCAAGATAATCAAAACAAGGAATAAACAACAATGGAAATACTAACTGTAATTAACTCATTACGAGAATCAGACAAGTATATTAAAACTATATTTTCAGAAGGTGGATGCTATCAGTTTCATTTATTCTTAAAAGCATTGTTTCCTGAATGCAAGGTAATGATCAACAAAGAAATGGATCACGTAATAACTGAATACAAGGGTAAATATTACGACATACAAGGCGAGCTAGACGTTATTGATTTTGAAGAGTCTGATTTTA
>JABSRY010000635.1 GCA_013214985.1 Hyphomicrobiales bacterium | reverse complement strand
ATGGGCTTTAAAGGCATTATTTTAACCGATAGTATGAACATGTGGGCAATGCGTAAAAATTATGAACCTGCGGAGGCCGCAATTATGGCCTTTAGAGCGGGCGCTAATATTGTAATGTTATCTGAAGAGGTTTATGAAAATAGCCAAGGTAACTATAAACAAAAGCAACAAGCCACCATTAAAGGCGTAATACAGGCCGTCAAAAACGGTAAATTGGCTGAAAATATTATCGATAAATCTTTAGCTTTAATATTGGGTTATAAATATAGAAAATCAGCGTTCAATAGTGTTCCAAATCTAATTGAATCAGCCTTTGGCAACCAACAACATATAAAGCTAGCAGCAAAGGCCGCAAAAGCTGCAATTAAAATTGTCCGCAACAAAGCCGATGCTTGGCCACTTAAATATGATGAATTCTATGTCATCCCAACTTCCAACCCCGCCACACAAGATAAAATATTAGAATGTCGCGGCATTGGTCCTAATGACGATAGATTAGTCGTGGATGTATTAGTAGAACGGTTAGTTAAAAATAAAACCAATTTCAAATTTGTTGAATATTCAGACATAGATCAATTCATTGAAGCGGGACGTAAAAACAATTTGCCAATCATTCTAATTACCGAAAATTACCCCATTGCAGGCTATGATCATGACGTGGATGCACAAGCTAAAATCGTCGCAAGAATGGTCGATCAATATGGCGATAGAGTAATCGTAATGGCCCTAAGGTCTGACTATGAACTTAACCAATACCCAAATTTAAGTACCTATATTTGCGCCTATTCTAGCAGACCTGTATCCGCCCAAGCCATTGCAGACATGTTAAGCGCTTCATAGCAAATGGTAAATTCATCTAATTGGCAGCATATATATCTGCAAATGGCAGCGGGTTATTCGCTAAATATTGTTTCGCATAAGTAACAAATGCCCGAGCAAACTCAGATCGAATGCGATTGCTCGGGTAATAAGCCGCATAACAATAGCTAAGTTTAGGCAAAAAAGGCCTAGCCGTTACATTACTTTTAGACCAAGCAGCATAACTAAACGGCTCAAATATGCCAATTCCCAGCCCTGCTTCAACCATGCCATAGGCCGTAGGCGCACGTTGGGTCGAATAAAGAATATTAGGTTTAACGTTATTTTTACTTAACATATCATCATGTTGTTGCCAAGCAACCGTACCCTCTCCAACCAAATCAATAAATTCTTCACCCTCCAAGTCTTGCGGTACAATAATACGCTTATTTTCCAAACGATGCCCTTTTGGCATCACACAAATAAAATTTGCTTCAATTAAAACTTCTTCAGTAATACTGGGCAAATTGACCATAATATTACTAAACGCTAAATCAATATCATCCGTTTGTAATATATCAAATATTATACCGGGCGAATGCGCAACAATCGATATACGCGCACTAGGGTAATCTTGTCTAAATAGTTTAATAATATTGGGTGCAAAAATAGTAGACAATGCAGGCGTTACAGCAATACGCAAACTATCTGATCGTTCGGTCTTAATAAGCTCCGCAAATCTTTCAAGCCCAACCAATACGCCAAAGCTGCGTTCTACTTCCTGATAAAACTTAATCCCCTCTGGCGAAGGATGTATCCGACCTTTCGCACGGATGAATAACAAAAATCCAATCGAACTTTCAAGATCAGCAATTAACCGACTTGCAGAGGGTTGCGAAATATTCATCACCCTCGCGGCAGCACTAATCGTGCCATATTTCATAGTAAGGCGAAACATTTCTAATTGTCTTATTTGCATAATTTATTACCCAATATCTTAAAGCTTACCATAATCAAGCAAGATCATTGCATACATATAGTATTTTTGAATAAGGTAAAGCAATTTAGATAGTTGATCTTATACATTAGTTGTGGAAGAATAATTATTATACTCTGAGTCTTTGAAACTCCGAATATTGTGTTGACGTTTTGATTTAAATAGATTCTCTATTGATTATGA
>JABSRY010000634.1 GCA_013214985.1 Hyphomicrobiales bacterium | reverse complement strand
ACTGTTTACTCATTGATATTGCCTATAGCGAGGACTATCTGAAATATATAAACTGTTTTTGAGAAATTGATTCTGCTATAATTAAATACCCAACGAAAATATGCATAAAGAAATAGAATAGGAAAATAAAATGACTGATAATTTTGGTGATAGAGAAAAAGCATTTGAAGCAAAATTTGCGCATGATGCTGAAATGAAATTTAAAATCTTAGCGCGCCGCGACAAATTATTTGGGCTTTGGGTTGCTGAGATATTAGAAAAAGTTGGTGCGGATGCCTATGCAAGAGACGTAATTATTTCTGATCTAGAAGAAGCTGGTGACGCTGATATTTTACGTAAAGTAATTGGTGATTTGGATGCGGCTAACCATCTTATTCCTGAAGCGGATTTGGTTGTGAAATTATCTGAATTTTTAGTTGAAGCAGAAAGCCAACTAAACCCTAAAACTTAGAAATTTGACAAATTTAAACCCCGCCTAAATGTTTGGACGGGGTTTTTTATTTTTGTGCTTTAACTTAAAGCTTATTCGCCGAATACACGACTGAAAATGCGGTCTACATTTTTAGTATGGTAATCTAAGTTGAATAGTGCTTCAATTTGCTCGTTTGTTAAGGCTTTTGTGACTTCTTCATCCTTTTTAAGTAGTTCTAAGAAATCGCCTTCGCCGCGCCAAACTGGCATTGCGTTGCGTTGCACTAAACGGTACGCATCTTCACGAGATGTGCCTGCTTGAGTGAGTGCTAACAGAACGCGCTGAGAGTGAATTAGACCACCCAATTTGTTCATATTGTTCATCATGTTTTCTGGATAAACTAGAAGTTTTTCGATAACCAGTGCCATGCGATGCAGTGAAAAATCTAATGTTACTGTTGTATCTGGGCCAATTTGGCGTTCTACAGAAGAATGTGAAATATCACGTTCGTGCCATAGGGCTACATTTTCCATTGCTGGGGTTACTGCCATGCGGATAAGGCGAGCTTGGCCTGTTAGGTTTTCGGTTAAGATCGGGTTGCGCTTATGCGGCATTGCGCTTGAGCCTTTTTGATCTTTAGAGAAAAACTCTTCGACTTCTAAAACTTCGGTACGTTGAAGATGACGAATTTCGACAGCTAGGCGTTCGATTGATGAACCGATGACACCCAAAGTTGCAAAATACATTGCATGGCGATCACGCGGGATAACTTGGGTTGAAATTGGCTCATATTCTAGGCCTAATTTTTTGGCTACATATTCTTCTACAAATGGGTCGATATTAGCGAATGTACCAACTGCGCCTGAAATGGCACAAGTCGCGATTTCTTTACGGGCAGCAATTAGGCGTTGTTTGTTACGATCGAACTCGGCAAAAGCCTGTGCCATTTTTAGGCCAAATGTTACTGGTTCGGCATGGATGGCATGAGAGCGACCCACGCAAACCGTATCTTTATGCTCGTAAGCTAATTTTTTTAGTGCGGCAAGTAGGCGGTCTAGGCCAATCATTAGCATATCTGTTGCGCGAACTAGTTGTACGCTAAAGCATGTGTCTAGCACATCTGAACTTGTCATACCTTGATGAATAAACCGTGCATCATCGCCAACATGTTCGGCTAGGCTGGTTAAAAATGCAATTACGTCATGCTTTACAGCGCGTTCGATTTCGTCAATACGCTCGACATTAAACCCACCTTTTTCCCATACTGTTTTTGCAGCTGATTTAGGTATTACGCCTAATTCTGCTTGTGCGTCACATGCATGTGCTTCAATTTCGAACCAAATTTGAAATTTGCTTTCGGGTTCCCAAATGGCGGCCATTTCTGGACGGGTATAACGAGGAATCATAATAATACCTTATGTAAAAGGGGGTAAAGGAGTTTCTTGCGCTTTATTTAACAGTTAAAACCACAAAAAACAAGCCATGATAGCTTTAATATCGGGCTATTTTGAATGGGGTTGTGAATTGTGCAGCCTTACCATCTGGAATAATAAAACCATGATTATTGT
>JABSRY010000633.1 GCA_013214985.1 Hyphomicrobiales bacterium | reverse complement strand
TGCCACTGTTGCCGCTATTAGCCTCAGCGCATGATCTGGATCGCGCATTAAAGCCGAGCCTGACATGCCTGAAATAACTTTTCTTGCGGGGCAACCCATATTAATATCTATAATATCTGCGCCCATATCTTCGGCTATTTTAGCGCCTTCTGCCATCCATCTTTCTTCTCGTCCTGCAAGTTGGATAACAAAGGGAGAAAGATAATCGGCACCCTCGGCGCGGCGTAACGTCTCTACATTGGCTTTGGCTAATTCTTCGGACGCAACCATTTCGGAAATAACCAAACCTGCGCCCATTTCGTGCGCTAACTGGCGAAATGGTGCATCTGTAACGCCTGACATCGGTGCCAATAATGCGTTATTTTTTAATGTTATATTGCCAATTTGGATCATTGATGCAAAACCTTGGAGTGTGTGATTAAATATTTAGCACAAAACAGCCCCGAACTACAAGTGCCTTTATTTTAATCATATTAATGACGCAATCAAAATCAAATTTCTTAAAATTAGCGCAATTTATTGCCACAATGGTTTGATAATTAATATTTATCTGGAAATATGACACTTTGAACTGAAACTTACTTGCGATAACGGCCTGTTGGCGCTAGTTTATAAAAAAAGCGCAAAAAAATAATGGTGCTACTAGGAGATAGACATGTTTAAAGGCTCAATTCCCGCGATGATTACCCCAATGAAAGACGGGAAAGTAGACGAAAAGGCACTTGCTGATTACATTGAATGGCAAATTCAATCTGGTAGCCGTGGGCTTGTACCTGTGGGTACGACAGGCGAATCGCCAACTTTAAGCCATGAAGAACATAAGCTAGTTGTTGCTCTTACAGTCGAAGTTGCTGCAGGCCGTGTGCCTGTTATGGCGGGTGCGGGTTCTAACAATACGGCAGCTGCCGTTGAGTTTACGCAATATGCAAAAAGTGTAAATGCTGATGCTGTGCTTGTCGCGACACCCTATTATAACAAGCCCAATCAGGCGGGTTTAATTGCACATTATACTGCACTTAACGACAGTGCTGATATTCCGATTTATATTTACAACATACCCGGTCGTTCGGTTATTGATTGTGAAGTTGAAACGCAAAAGCGTTTATTTGAACTGCCAAATATAGTGGGTACAAAAGATGCCACTGGTGATATTAGCCGTGTTACGCAGCAGCGTTTAGAGGTTGGACATGATTATATTCAGCTTACTGGTGATGATTTATCGGTGATTGGTCATTATGCATCTGGTGGGGTTGGCTGTATTTCCGTTTCTGCTAATGTTGCGCCTAAATTATGTGCTGACCTTTGGGTTGCTTTGGAAAAAAATGACTTTGCGACCGCGCGGGATATTCAGGAAAAACTAATGCCATTACATATGGCAATGTTTTATGCGCCAAGCCCTGGCCCCGCAAAATATGCGCTATCCCTGCTAGGCAGAGTTGAAGAAGAAGTGCGGTTACCAATTTTACCGCCATGTAACGAAACAAAAGCACGCGTAAAAGATGCTATGAAATTTGCAGGTTTAATTAACTAGATGGCAAAAAGAAAAAAAAGCAATGGCCCTGATTTTATAACTGGCGCACAAACCGTGGCAGAAAACCGCAAAGCGCGCCATAATTATGAAGTGACGGATACGGTTGAAGCTGGCATTATGCTGCTAGGCTCGGAAGTTAAGAGCCTGCGCTATGGTGGCTCTAACATTGCCGAAAGCTATGCTTCTATGGAAGGCAATGAGCTATTTTTATTAAACGCGCATGTGGCCGAATATACCCAAGCCAACCGCGAAAACCACAAGCCTAGGCGACCGCGCAAATTATTATTGCACCGCAAGCAAATTGACAAAATGCAAGTTAAAATACAACAAGCCGGCATGACCATTGTGCCGCTTAAACTATATTTTAACGAGCAAGGCAAAGTGAAAGTTCTACTGGGCATTGCTAAGGGTAAAACACACGCCGACAAACGCCAAACCGCCAAGAAAAGAGACT
>JABSRY010000632.1 GCA_013214985.1 Hyphomicrobiales bacterium | reverse complement strand
AAGTAAAAGTAAGTGGTTAGATGTTCGCATGCTAATTACACTAACGTCAATCTAAATAAAAATAATTATCATTTGTGTTAGGGGCTGGTTGATGTGTACAATTGCTTTCTAGTTTTTTCAAGAGATGACTTAAGATCTCTTGTTTATTTATTTCATTATGATCTCAGGACGAGAATATGAACTTGCCAAATATAGAACAATCGACACCTAATAAGCTCGTGATCAGGTTAGCGTTTTTAATTAATATAATATCTCTGGGTGGCTTCATGATGGTGGTACCATTAGGCCCCGACTTAGTTGATAGTATTAACTTTAATCCGGCACATATCGGCTATTTAATTGGCGGAACCATGTTTGGCTCTGCTGCAATGACGTGGTTATTGGCCGGGCACCTTGATAAATATGACCGTAAATCGGTACTTGTTATATTTTTATTTTTGCGTGGTGTTTTCTTGGTTGCTTGTGGTTTCGCTACCTCACCACTTGCCTTAATGGTGCTGTTTACTTTATCTGGTTGCTTTACCGGACCTGCATCATCAGTGTTGATGGCTGCAGTTATTGATGTTACTTCACCATCTCATCGCGGCAGAGTGATGGCTTTTATTGGCAGTGCTTTTTCTATCGCTGCTATCATTATGGTGCCATTATCCTTATGGGTATCATTGTACTTTTCATGGCAAATCAATTTTTGGATTTTTGGTTTACTCGGTATTATTCTCGCCGTAGTTTGTCTAGCAATATTTCCATCGATGACCCAACATATTCAGTCTCAAGCACCTCAAAAAACGTCTGCAGTTCGTCAATTGCTGTCACAATTTAAAATAAAAGTGGCACTGCTCGTTGTTGGTATTCAAATTTTTGCACACTTTCTTATTATTAGTAATTTTTCTGCATATTTTCAGTTTAATTTATCATTTCCCCGAGAGCATATGTCTGCGCTGTATTTTGGTGGAGGATTAGCAAGTTTCATTATGTTGCAATTTTCAGGCAGATTATTTGATAAAGGCATCCGTCATCAATTACATATTGTCAGCGCATTGCTTGTTGCATTAATCATTTACCTTATTTTTATATCCACACCACAAACACACCATTTGTTTGTACTTTTTGCATTGATGATGACAGTAAGCACTATTCGTACTAGCGCTACTGCAAGTATCGTTAGCCATTTACCTGCTCCGCCGGAACGTGCTGCTTTTATGTCAATTAATAATACGGTGAGTAATGTTGCATCGGGTGCTGCGGGCTTATTATCTGCGGCGGTATTAACAACAACAGCGGACCACAAAATAGTAGGTATGGATTGGGTTGCAATGTTAACTATTGTATTGACTGTTATTTCGCCAATAATATTGTGGCGATGGGTAAATCATAGGGTATTTATACCCAACACCGATATAAAGTCAGCAACACCTTCAAAATAAGTAAAGACATATTAGTTAAAGGCGGAGAGCCTGATGTGTTTTTACGGTCTAAGGCCTGTTGATACAAGGACGTCCTAACGTTAATTTTACCGGTTAGTGTTAAAAATGAACTTATAAAATTAACATTAGTGATAAGAGTTTACATAACAAAATCTGCCTATCTTAAATTTAATTTGAGAGACAATTTTTATTAATAGAGGTTAAATAACATGGAAAAACTCGCATCAGTTGTGAACGCATCTGCAAAAATCGATATCCCCTCGTTGTCAGAAGTTATTCGACAATATCCGTGTTCTCAAAATACAGCACAACATATTGCTCAAAGTCGTCACACGATAAGTCAAATTTTTAAAGGGCAGGATGATAGGCTCCTGGTGGTTATTGGTCCATGTTCTATTCACGATATAGAAGCATCATTAGAATATGCTCACAAGTTAGTAAACATTGCTGCTAATTATAATCAACAAATACATATGGTGATTGCCCGCTCACAATGGAGCAATGTAGGCAGGTGAAAATGCCACGAGCCAATTATGTGGGTGTGTATATGTGTTATCTCTTTTATGTGTTTTGTTTTTTTT
>JABSRY010000631.1 GCA_013214985.1 Hyphomicrobiales bacterium | reverse complement strand
GAAAGCCAATCGGTAACGATTCAATCTCATGAGTAAATTTATCTATCAAGCTGTCATAGTAGTTCTTGGTCGCGTCATAACTCGTTGAGGCCTTCGATCTAAAGCGGGACAGTTAGCCGACCAAATTATTCACTAAGTTATTACTCTAAGTTATACTATCGTCCTTATTCCAAAATAAATAATAAGGACACAAGATGCCCAACAAACGTCTCACCAAACTTTACGACCACTGTAAAAATCTCAAGAATTCATCATGCCGAAAATTATCTGAAGCTTTTAAAACATCTAAAAGCAGCATCCATAGAATGAAACAAAAAATCCAGCAACGCTCACACATCACCGGAGCGGACTTTTTTGAATCAGAAGAAGGCCAAAAGTGGTTAATACGCTTGATGGTTGCCTGCATATTTGTGTTTGGTATTGGATCCACTGTTGGCGCTGATAAAATAGCAATGTTTTTTATGCTAATACAAGTAACTTGCTTTATTGGTGCGTCAAGTGGCAGCATAAAACGAGTCCAAAATAGCGTCAAGAATATCATGTTAGAATATCAAGCAGAGCAAGATAAGCATGTAAAAGATAAGGCTAAAAATATCGAGATTACAGCTTGTGCTGATGAAACATTTTTCGATGAAACAATGATATTATTGTTGATGGATCTCAAGTCAGGATTTATTTTTACCGAAGAAAGTGCAAAAGATAGAAGTCATAAGACTTGGGAAAGTCTCACAACACACTGGGTATCTCGCTTTAAAACAGTCAAGTGTCTAGTATGCGATTGGGCCAAGGCACTCGTTAAATTGGGGAAAGATTCTTACATTTGTGTTTGTGTTGCTGATTTATTTCATCTCATGACGGATATATCTAATCCCATGCGCTTTGCATTTAATCGGAAGATAAAATCTATTGAAAAATTAATAAAAGTTGAGAGTAACAATTTAAAGTCATATAAAAATAAGGGTAAAACATCAGTACAGTATAAGGAGTCAAAGTATAAGATTGAAAGTCTTGTTAAGGAGAAGGCTGAAGTACTCACTGCTCAAAAGCATTATCAGCGTGAATTTAGAGCAATGTCAACCACATTGCATCCTTTTTTAATTGAAGATTCATCCAGGCAAACAAGTATTGATGCAGCCTCTAAAATGCATGCTGGTCTGTCCCAAATACAAAGTATTCAAGATAGATTCAAATTCCCCGACAAGAAAAACAGATTGGCGCGTGCAGGGCGTCGGATTACACCTGCTTGTGAACAAATTGACTTATGGTGGGATTGGGTGAGCACATCACTTGATGGTGCTGAGATTGAGCCTGAACAAAAACAATGGCTGAAATCTTACTTGTTACCTTATGTATACTGGAAAAAACAAATCAATAAAACACGATCCAAAGAAATAAAAAAATCATATGTTGCTGCTTGCTTGCAAGCTGAGCAGAAATTAATGTCTGAGCCTGTATCAAAAGTAATGAACTATGATAAACATTCACCTTGGTATCAATGGGCAATATCGATGACGGACTGGTTTCAAAGAACCAGTTCTGCCGTAGAAGGTCGCAATGGCTGGTTATCACAATTGCACTTTATGGGTAGAGGATTTTCAAAAGATGGAATACAGGTTCAAACAACTCTTCACAACTATTGGATAAAACGTGATGATGGAACCACTGCCTGTGAACGATTGACTGGAATTAAACCACCTGATTTATTTGAGTACATTTTAAGCAGAATAGACTCCGTGCCGGAACCAAGGAAGAGGAAGCAAGGTGAAAATGATAACCCATTGAATTTACAGGGTGTCCCGGCTTAGATCTTGGGCCGCATTAACCTAGATAATGGTCACTTGATCAATGTGTTATAATATTTTAACTTTTTGATGATATAAGAGGTAACCCCAACATGAGCATATATGCACTTGAATATTGGCTTTTAGATTATATGCAAGGTAAAGCCTCTGATAATTATACGTCTGATGACTTTCTGGCATACAAGGACAATGAATATGTGCATTTTAAG
>JABSRY010000630.1 GCA_013214985.1 Hyphomicrobiales bacterium | reverse complement strand
AGGCCGACGTGATTTGGTTGTTGGTATGTTAAGTGAAATTGAAGGCATGATTTGCCCTAAACCTGAAGGTGCATTTTATGTTTATCCTTCAATCAAAGGTTTGATTGGTAAGAAAACTAAGAATGGGACTGTGATTGATAGCGATGCTACTTTTGCTACTACATTGCTAGAAGACACGGGCGTTGCTGTTGTGCATGGCGAAGCGTTTGGGTTAAGCCCGAACTTTAGAATTTCCTATGCGACAAGCAATGACGCGCTGAAGACAGCTTGCGGGCGTATTCAGGAGTTTTGTGCATCTTTAACATAAGATAATACACATATTAAGATTAGGTCGAGTTTACTCGGCCTTTTTTTTGTAAAATTTTGGAGAAATACCAAAAAAAAACAGGCAACCGAAGCTGCCTGTATAGTCATTCTCTAGATGTCAATCAAA
Organism: Hyphomicrobiales bacterium; assembly: GCA_013214985.1. Classification (GTDB taxonomy): domain Bacteria; phylum Pseudomonadota; class Alphaproteobacteria; order Rhizobiales; family OSC116; genus OCS116. The sequence continues at coordinate 1,582 of JABSRY010000630.1, read as the reverse complement.
AGGGAGGAGATTGACGGCCGGAAAGAAAAGAGGGAGGAACTTTCCGTAGATCCTAGAGCGATCTGTTGAAATTAATATATTCAATTTTTTCACCACATACAATAATATAGAGCATTACCGAGCTATGCGCTAATTGCATGGCTTCTGATCTTGAAAATTAAAAAGCATATCAGTTGAAGTTTAGAAAGTTGCCAATTTAGAATTTAGGCAAAAAAAGCGGGTAAATTTATAAAAAAATTACCCGCAAAAGTCTCTGGACGTTCCACAAAGGGAGGAGTGGGTTGATAGGATTAAAGAGGGAGGAAAATTCTATCAATCGCCCGAGAAAAATTCTAAGTACAATATAATTTTATTTATGTTCTGTTGCAAACTGGTTGAGTGCATAGCAGCTATGAATAAAACGCATAGCTGCTAAGTATCTGATATATTTAGAACTTCCACTCTTTTGCTTTTGAAATTAGAAAATCTTTAAACACTGCAACGCGTTTTGAATTGCGCAGCTCTTCGGGATATACCAAATAAGTATCGAATTCGGGTGCGTCTATATGGGTTAATACGCCAACTAAATTTGCGTCATCAATTATATAATCGGGTAGGGCAGCAAGCCCAATGCCATACATGGCTGCGCGCTTTAAGCCATAAACACTATTCATACTTAAATGTGCTTCGCGCGGGCGTCTTGGGTCGCGCCCCAGAGTCTCGAGCCAATTTACATTTTTGTAATAGCTGGGGGCATTGCCGCCATAGGTGAGAATTCGATGATTTTCTAAATCCTCGACGGTGTGGGGCGTGCCGTATTCTGCAAGATATTCGGGTGATGCAAATATATGAAAATGCACGGTGAATAATTTACGGGCTATCAAATCTTGCTGAGTGGGTTGATGTAGGCGAATGGCGAGGTCTGCTTCGCGCATGCCTAAATCGACATCGCGGTCACTCAGGTTAATTTTTAGGTTAACATCTGGATATAAATCCATAAATTCGCTTAAGCGTGGCGTTAGCCAATTGGCGCCCAACCCTTCGGTCGTGGTGATTTTTAAGTCACCATTTGGTTTTTCGGCGCTGTCGGTTAGCATCGTTTCGGCGGCTTTTAACTTGGCAAAGACATCATGCGCTGTGCGATATAGCATTTCGCCTTGTTCGGTTAATTTTAACCCACGGGCATGGCGTAAGAATAACTTGGTTTTGACTTCATGCTCCAAGTTGGCAATTTGACGGCTAACTGCGCTTTGGCTCAGATGCAATTCTTCGCCAGCATGTGTGAAACTACCAGCTGCAGCAACGGCATGAAAAATGCGTAATTTATCCCAGTCCATAATTAATATTGGCTAGGTGCCAACCCCTCGAAATTATGTTATTAATTCTGCTCTATATTTAAGTATAGCCAGTAATGTATGATTTTCTACAATTATTATTCTTGTTCGGCTAAATATTTTTCGACTTCAAGTGCTGCCATACAGCCCATACCTGCGGCTGTTACAGCTTGGCGGTATTTGTCGTCGGTTACATCGCCCGCTGCATATACGCCTGCAATATTGGTTGCTGTGCTATCTGGCGCGGTGACTAAATAGCCGCCTTGTTT
>JABSRY010000063.1 GCA_013214985.1 Hyphomicrobiales bacterium | reverse complement strand
CACCGAAGTGGTCATTTGCTATACAGGCGCCGTTGCACCAGAGGCAATAGAGGCAGCAGGTATGATTGGTAATGATAGACGTGGTGTTGCCGTGCTTGCAATTACTTCGGCAGATAGAGCATCCGCAGGTTGGCATGCCGCAGAACGCGCCCGCCAACGCGGCGATCAAAATGCAATATCTCACATTGAAAAACTGTTGCAAGATGTACCGCGTGATGCAGGCATGGTTACGGTGGTCGATGGTCATCCGCTTACTTTAAGCTGGTTAGGCGCGGTTTATGGCAACCAAGTTAAAGCATTGGGGGTCGAGCATTTTGGGCAAACTGGCACAGTGGCAGATTTGTTCCATTATTATGGCATAGATGCAAACGCAATCGCCCATGCTGCAAACGCAGTAGCAACAGGCCGCCCATTGCGTTACTTGCGGGCTTTGTCTTAACAAAATTAATCCACAATCTCTGTTTATAGTATAAAAATAAAGTTCGGTGCTTTGGTACCGAGCTTTTTTATTGGCAAATCAGTTAAATTATCATAGCGTCAATTATTCAAATTTAAGGTGTCTAATGAAAATTCTAAAACTAATATTTATCACAATTTTTTGCACAATATTTACCATCGCAAATGCCGCAAGCTTAGATGCAATGATCGGCCAAATGGTACTGGTTGGCTTTCAAGGCAAAGATTTAAACAGTAAAAGCGCTCAAGCGTTGGTTAAAGATGTTAAAGCAGGCAAAGTAGGCGGCGTATTGTTTTTAGGGCATAATGTTGGCAGTAAAAAACAAGTATTATCGCTCACCAATGCCATTCAATCGGCATCATCCAACAAAATACTGATTACAATAGATCAAGAGGGCGGCCGCGTAAGACGTATTAAAGAGGCCGATGGCGCACCGTTTTTAGCATCCGCCAAACAAATGACACAAGTCAACCAACAATTAGCCCACGAAAAATATTATGATACAGCATTTTATCTAAATTCAATTGGGTTTAACGTAAATTTTGGCCCCGTGGTCGATCTGGAAATTAATAAAAACAACCCCGTCATTGCAAAACTTAACCGCTCCTACGGTGCCAATCCGCTTGTAGTTAGCCAATATGCCTATATGTTTGTAAATGCCCATCGTCAGGCCAATATGCTAACGGCATTAAAGCATTTTCCAGGCCATGGTAGCAGCGCAAAAGATAGCCATAAAGGCTTTGTAAATATCAGCAAAACATGGCAAGCAATTGAGCTAGACCCCTATAAACAACTCATTATATGGGATGCTGCAGATATGGTCATGGCAGCCCATGTGTTCTTAGATAAAATGAGCGATGATGGCAAAGTACCCACTTCATTATCCCACAAAGCCATAACAGGCGTGTTACGGGGCGAGTTAAAGTTTAAAGGCGTTGTGGTCAGTGATGATATGGCAATGGGCGCAATAACCCGCAATTTTACCTCAAAAGTGGCAATCATTAAATCCATCAATGCAGGTACAGATTTGGTGATGATGTCGTTTAATAAAGACAAAGTTGGCTCACTTGGCGCTTGGGTGCATGGGGTTATAAAACATGCGGTGGCTAATGGGCAAATTAAGCAACAAACCATCGTTAATGCCTATAATAGAATTCAAATATTAAAGGCAAAGTTGCCATGAGTGAATTAGTAAGCGGGCAGTTAAATTCAATAGCAGATGTTAAAGGCGTAACCGTTGGGCATATCACGTTAGATGATGGTTCAATCCAAACAGGCGTAACCGCCATCTTGCCCCATCAAGGTAATTTATTTCAAAATAAATGCGTCGCTGCCGTCGAAATTATCAATGGTTTCGGTAAATCTGTTGGGTTAATGCAAATCCAAGAGCTTGGCCAATTAGAAACACCTATTGTTTTAACCAATACTTTATCGGTTGGCGTCGCGAGCGACGCACTCATAAAATACATGCTTAAAGATAATGCAGATATCGGCACAGATACAGGCACAGTTAACCCATTGGTGATGGAATGTAATGATGGTTATTTAAACGATATACGCGGGCAACATATAAAAACCCACCATATATTAGCTGCACTTAAAAATACAAATATTGAGTTTAAACAAGGCGCGGTTGGGGCAGGGCGCGGCATGTCGGCCTATAAATTAAAAGGCGGTATAGGCTCATCATCACGTTTGGTACCATTGAATAGCGATATTTTCACTATTGGCGCACTAGTTATGACCAATATGGGGCGCTTGCGCGATTTTATCATGTATGGCAACAAACTAGGCGGTAAATTAAAACAACAAATTTACAACAATGTTAGTATTGATGCCGAAGCCGATAAAGGCTCAATCATTATGATATTGGCAACAGATTTACCGATGGATGCACGGCAGTTAAAACGCCTGGCAAAACGCGCGACAATTGGTTTGGCCAAAACGGGCAGTCAATTGGGCAATGGCAGCGGCGATATTTGTTTGGCATTTTCAACCGCCAATCAAATGGCACATTATCAAGATAAAATCGAAACGGTAAAGCGGTTTCCTGAAGATAAAATAGACAATGCGTTTGACGCGGCGATAGGCGCAATTGAAGAAGCAATTATAAATAGCATGCTAAATGCCAAAACATTGTCAGGCCGTCAGGGTAATAAACGGCTAGGGCTTAAAAGTTTATTATAAAGTTCAAATTGTAAATATGCTAATTGCTGTATAATTTTAATCAGTTACATAAAATTTGCGCTCAAATAAGCCAATATACCTACAATTAATTGATAATAATTGTAACGTGACACTTATACTGATACTAAATAATTATGGGATATTGTGGGATTATGCGGGATATATCGGGATAAGAACCCCGAAAACCCTAAGATTTTACGAGCTTTGAGTTTAAATCCCGAAAAGAGCTTAGACGTTTTGCTTGATACTAAAAAACAGCCGAATATTGACCTATTCATAAAAAAGGCGTTTTGCGTGATACTGCTTTAAAGGCTTTTAAACAGCCAATTAAAGATATTTAAACTGCAATTTAGGTGAAAAGAACAGTCACGCAACAGTCACGTAAGTTACAAAACGCGACTGTTTAAAATTTATTAATAAAAACAGTTGGTTGAGATTTTAATTATCGCTTGTTACCTAAAATATGTTTTTTTACAACCTCCTCTAGGCTTTGATCATTTGCTATATGGTTGATTGTAATGCAACCGTTAAAAATCGTAGAATTTTGACTGTGAATAATTATCGTAGGTTTAGCGTTTTCTGTTTCAATTACTTTATTTGTAATTAGGTTTTTTATTTTGTTTTGATCATTATCTAACATTAGTAATTCTTACTTATAGGTTGCATTGCCTATATAGCTTATCCGACTAGTTTAATAATTTCTTTGATATCAGTTGTTTGTACAGAATTTTTACTTTTATCGTAAATTTTATAAACCGACACTAATAATTCAGCTTTATCTTTGGTTGATATTATACGGTTGCTGACTTCTAAGGCATGCTCAATAACGTCTAAGGATAAATAAACGGCTTCCTCATTTATAGGGTTGAAAGAATGAATGGACAATTCGTTCTCATCTCCTCCAAAAACTAACCAATCTAAAGAAACATTACATGTTTGAGCAATTGATTTTAGTTTTGATACGCTCGGCTCAGCATTGCCATTAATATAGGTGTTCAAAGTACGTAAATTTACCCCTGATTTTTCAGCAATAGTTTTGTTACCACCAGCATTTTTAATAACTAATTTTAGTCTATTTTTAAAGTTATCCATATATTTCGTACACAAAAATGAATAATAATGCATTAAATGAATTATCATGTTGACAAAAAGTGAAATATATTACACTTTCTTAATTAAGAATAGACAGATTAACAAAAAACAGTGGTCGAAACACTGTTGTAAATTGGAGCTAATATGCCTGTTATAAATCGAACGTGGTCACGCCATAGAATATTGGCAGAAATTAAAGATCGGGGGTTCACAACCATTGCTCTTGATGTAGAGCTTGGGTTAAAAACCAACGACATCGCAGTATGTTTGCGTAGACCTTATCCCAAAACAGAAAAGGTATTAGCTAATTGGCTTAAAATACCTATGTATGAGCTTTGGCCTGATCGCTATTATTCTAATGGCACGCGCCGTGTTCAACAAAGCTACCCTAACAGAAATATTATGCTTGGGTCTAGTAAAATAGGAGAAGCGGCATGAACAACAGTTATTGCATTAAAAATAGTAAAGGATTGTTGTTTGCATCAGCCGCTTTTAGTGGAACTAAATTAGCATTTACAAATTATTTGGCGATGGCAAGACTTTTTAACACCTGTAAAGCCTTTTATTATGATGCCAAAACAATGGCACTTGCAGAAGATGATTCAGACGATGCGCTATTTGGCGAGGTTTGGAACAATGTGGCGATATTGGCTTATGTGCCTCAAAACTCATTAGGTTTTGAAGAGCCTTCATATGGCTATACCTATCGGCTTCCTAATCATCCATTTGCAGAAAAACCATATTGGGACAATAGTAAAAAATCTTGGATTTATGGTGTGACTTATGAGCGCAAGCCAGTATTAACGGGCATATCATCAGGTTATTTATTTAGTGAAGTGGTTGAATAGGAGTAAAAAACATGGATATTCTAACACCTGTGGAAATCTTTAGAGCTGGCCGTCATACCAGTATGAATAATAAGGCAGTTAATATAAATATTGCCGAACTTGAAACATTGGCAGCTAATTATGATCGTGAACATAATGGCGCGCCAATTGTGGTTGGTCACCCTAGCATGGATGCACCCGCTTATGGATGGGTAAGTAAATTAACGGTTGAAGGTGATTTATTGCTTGCCACATTTGACAGTGTGGATGAAGAATTTAATCAGATCGTTAAAGATGGTAAATACAGAAAAATATCAGTTGCGCTTTATCCACCAAAAAGCCAAGGCAATCCAAAACCAGACCAATATTATCTAAAACATGTCGGTTTTTTAGGTGCAACAGCGCCTGTTGTAAAAGGTTTAAAACAAGTACAATTTTGTGCAAATGATAATCATATGACTTTTGCTGAAAATGATATTGCATATCTACCTAAGAAATATTCTGATATGGTTTTGCATGTCGAAAATGATAATTTTATAGAACAACAAATCAATCATGGCCGTGTATTGCCTTGCGATAAAGATGGTTTACTATCCTTCATGGATAGCATTGATTGTGATAATGAGATGGTATTCTCAGAAGGTAGTAGCGCCAATGCGTTAGATTGGTTTAGAGAATATATAGGCAAACAGTTGCCGATTGTGACATTTGGCGAATCTGCATCAACGGCCATTGCCATTAATCAAACTTTAAATCAATCCTATGACGCGCCTGTTGGTTATTATGCGGAAAGTGATGCATTAGAAGTGCATCATAAAGCGTTAGAATTATCTAAACAGCAGAATATCAGCTATCAAAATGCGGTGAATTTAGTATATGACAATTTATCATAGATACGGATAATATAATCTATGATAGAAGCCTCTTTCATTTGGGTTTGTTCTTACCTGCTACTGGACAGATGAAAGAGGCAAATTTTTTTAATAATTTTAAGCAAAATATTACTGAATTAATTCAGTTGAAAAAAGCCAATATTTAGGGCTATATTTTACCAGATTCGAAAAACCGTTAAAAAAGACGAAAAAACACCAAATTTAGCCCTTAAAATAGGCCGTATATTAGCAACTGCTAATTGTCAAAGATCGCACCCAGAGTTCCAAAAGATTGGAACGTGCTACACTATTATCTACAGTATTTTAACAACTTATAACATACTGAATTTAAATGATAAATTGGTGCGCTTAAAGAGCCACCGTTCGAACGAATTATTTGAAATTTTGGAAGATTGGAATGAGGTTCTCAAACCCCTTCGCGATGAAATGCGAGGGCCGAAATTATGAGCGTAAATACGTCCTTAAAAAGTGCTCCAAGAAAGCCTTTTCCCATTCGATTAAATGGCAAAGAAAAGGCGTATCTAAAACGCAAAGCAGGCAAACTTGCGCTTGGAACCTATATTAGATCCCAGATTTTAGATAAAAACATTAAACCACGCAGTCGTGTAAAGGAAAAACCATCTCATGATGATGTTGCTCTGGCTCGAATATTGGCATGTCTGGGGGCTCATAATATCAGTCATAATTTGAGTATCATCGCAAAGGCATCAGATGATGGCACTTTATATGTTGATGATCAGATTAAATCTGAAATTAAACAGGCCAGCGAAGATATTCAAGTCATGCGCTGTGTTTTGATGATCGCACTTGGGTTGGAAAATCCCGACGGATCTTCCTCATGATTTTAAAGGGATCACAACGCGCTGGAGCGAAGAATTTATCGGTTCATCTGATGAATGACAAAGATAATGATCATGTTACTTTGTTTGAACTCCGTGGGTTTGTATCAGATAATTTACATGGCGCATTGGCAGAAATTCATGCCATTTCAAACGGGACACAATGTAAGCAGTTCATGTTTTCATTAAGTTTGAATCCGCCCAAAGAAACAGTGGCAAGTGAAGCAGAATTTCTACAGGCGATAGAATCCGCAGAATTAAAACTCGGCCTACAAAACCAACCCCGTGCCATCGTCTTTCACGAAAAAGAAGGGCGAAGACATGCCCATGTTGTATGGTCAAGAATTGATGCTGACAGCATGAAAGCAATTAATCTCCCACATTTTAAACGTAAATTGAATGATTTATCACGAGATTTATTTCTTGAACACGGCTGGCAACTGCCAGACGGATTTAAACATGGTCATGGCAAAAGTCCGTTGAATTTCACCCTAGCAGAATGGCAGCAAGCCAAGCGTCTAAAATTAGATCCACGAGAAATCAAACAAGATTTTGCTGAGGCTTGGCAAAGATCTGACAGTCTCAAGGCATTTTCCAATGCCCTAAACGAAAAAGGATATTTTATTGCACGTGGTGACAGACGTGGATTTGTGGCGATCAATGTACAGGGCGAAATATTCTCAATTCCCAAATGGACAGGCGTCAAAACCAAGGAAGCCAAAGAAAAACTAGGAGATCCCGCCAATCTGCCAAGTGTGACCGAAACACGCGATAAAATCAAAAACTTGGTCAAAAATAAGTTGACCGATTTTACCCATGATGTTGACCAAAAACATGTGGAAGATTTCAAGCCCCTGCTGCAAGAAAAACACGGTATGATAAAACTCCACAGGCACGAGCGCAAAATCACCCTTAAAGGGCAAAAAGATCGGTGGCAGACCGAACACAGAACCCGCATGCACCGCCTCAATAATGGCTTTCGTGGATTGTGGGATAAGGTTTCTGGTGCATCTGATAAAATCAAAAAACAAAGTGCATTAGAAGCTACTAAAGGTTTGAAACGTGATCAACAACAACGCGATAGGTTGGTTTTTGCTCAAATGCATGATCGACAGAAACTACAAAAACAGATTGAGAATCTGAGGCGCAAACATAGTTTAAACCGCAAACTATTAGCCCGTGAAATCAATCAGACCATGCGAACGGTTGAATTGAATGAGCAAATTCAAAAAGACCAAGCCAGATCGAGAAATGTGCGGGTGAGGCAAAGGTCGTTCCCTTGAATGATGGCTGTACATTTCTATTCCCATTATTGGTTTGTAGTTTCGATAAGTTCTTGAGACTCTTATGTTGTCTAAATCACTTTCATCAAATTCAATTTCAATAAATTAATGAGCCTCTTGCTCGCAATGGTCAAACTAGCCTCAATTGGAATTATTCATAGGTTTTATAAGTCTATAACCTAATTATTTTTTCTAATCATCATATTCTAGTTGAGTATTCTTAGTTTTTCTAATAATTTCTTAAAATAAGTTACTGATATTGAGGAAAATACATTTACATGAATATTGCGCAAATAGAAAAAAACTTATCAAAGCTTGTAAAAGACATCTCGAAAGAAACGTTCATTTATGACTTGCTTTTGGCTTATGGTACGCCAAAAGCTACTGTTAATCTCCTAAAAAAGGGCAAACGCAATCTTTCAAAACATGATGACCAGATTATCTTAAAGAAAAAGATGTTTTTTCAAAAAATTGTAGCAGGAGACCTCCATAATACAATTGATACGCTAAAACGTGACGAATACACCTATCGTCACGATCCGCGATTTATTGTTGTCACTGACTATAAAACTCTTCTCGCCATAGATACAAAAACTGACGATACACTAGACATTAAAATTCAGGAAATCATCAAACACCCATTTTTCTTTGGACCGTGGGCAAAAATTGAAAAAACAACGCATGCCAATGAAAACCCTGCCGATGTTAAGGCAGCAGAGAAAATGGCAAAAATCTATGATGAAATCCTAAAAGGCAATGAATACGAAACAAAAGAAGAGCTGCATGGGTTAAATATTTTCTTATCACGAATGCTTTTTTGTTTCTTTGCCGAAGACACGGAGATTTTTAATGAAAACCAATTTACCAATGCCATTAGTTCCCACACGCAAGATGATGGCAGTGATTTACAAGAATATCTTAATAAACTTTTTGAAGTCTTAAATACACAAGACCGCAAATCCTATCCCGAATACCTTCATGACTTCAAATACGTAAACGGCGGTTTATTTGGTGAATCTCATAATGCGCCAGCATTTTCACGTAAAGCTCGTCAGATGATTATCGAGTGCGGTGAACTTGATTGGCAAGACATTAATCCTGATATTTTTGGATCAATGTTCCAAGCCGTAGTGCATAAAGACCAACGTGGTAATATGGGCATGCACTATACGTCTGTACCTAATATCATGAAAGTAATTAATCCTCCTTATTTGGGTACACGCAATCAAGAAAAAGAACATAAGGATGATATTAAGAATCTTTTAGAAAATACAAAAAATTACAAGACGCTAGATTATATTTCTTGTTGGTTTTTTAAGGCTCGTAAATACATACAGAAAACTAAACACAAAGCTGCATTTGTTTCAACCAATTCAATCTGTCAGGGTGATCAAACCAGTATTCTTTGGCCCTTAATTTTAAAGAATGATGTCGAAATTATTTTTGCACATCAGTCGTTTAAGTGGGCTAATAATGCAAAAAAAAACGCGGGCGTTATATGTGTAATAATAGGCATTGGTTCACATAATCAAGAGAAACGATTGTTCAATAATGGACAGGTGAAGATTGTAAAAAACATCAATCCATATTTAGTAGAAGGTAGTGATACTACTGTTAGTAGA
>JABSRY010000629.1 GCA_013214985.1 Hyphomicrobiales bacterium | reverse complement strand
TTTTAAATCAACAGTCAAACCAAAGTGGACTTGTTTTGCGCCGCCCTAGTGGTAGAGTTTTACTCTGCCCTTGACAGTTTAAAAGGGAACGGAAGCTTCTTGCTGCACATATAGGAAAATAAACTTGAGATGCATCGAACTAAATAAAGACGATAATATTTTCATAAAGCTGCAAAGTTGTAAAACCAGATTGTAATTCGAGATAGGCCAGTTCTGTGACTGACGGAGCGAATGTTTTCCTGATTACGTAGGATGTTCAACTGCTACAGTACCTTTGTCGTGGTATGTTGTTTCGTAAAATTTGTTATTTTTAGCTGTGCAGTAACGTCTCAAATCGTTGTTTAAATGAACACACGGAACGGTAAGGAAGCGGGACACGACCAGTGCAAATTCTTCTTGAGTTACGGATATCTGATTTATATAAAAAGACATTCCAGTTTGTTCATTCACCACGATATCTGAAGAAATCCATTTAACTGCACCACTTAGCTCAGGCGTACTGCGTTGATTGAAAGCAGTAAACCGTAATGTAGCGAGTTGTCCTGGATATAGTTCATCCACAAATTGAGGTTCGATATTGGCTTCGATTTTAAATTTATTGTTCTGCGGTTTAATTTGCATAGCGGCTGCAACAGAGTCATAAAACCCAAAGAACTGAGTGTTTTACCGGCATTAATCGATAGAGCGTTCAGTAAAATTGAATTACATAATCCCAAAAGTGTCGAATGCATCAACGGCGCTCATACCCTCTTCAATAGCTTTAGCAACAAGCTTTTCTCCTTTAGCTTTTTCTAAAGAAAGCTCAATTGTTTCCTCTTCAATTTTTTTTGGAATAATCAACACGCCCTCCTTATCACCAAAAATTAAATCGCCAGGTTCAATTCTAATGCCACCAAATTCAATTGTAGTTCTATAGTCAATAACCTTACCTCGTGGGCCTTGGTCTTGAGCATAAAAACCTGAGCAATAACACGGGAAGTCCAATGCTAGAATACCATCGATGTCACGTGCGTAACCGTTCACTAATGCCCCCCTTGCACCGAGAATCTTCGCCCGTGTAGACATTAGCTCACCCCATAAAGCATAGTTATGTGATGCACCTGAGGCGACATATATTTCGCCCTCTTTTAAATCATCTAATGCCTCTAACATTAATCCAAAGGGTTTTGTCATTATTGGGTTATGAATGCTACCATTGTCGATATTTAAAACGTCTGTCTCTAACACTGGCATAGCTCTGCCAGCCAATTTCATGTTTTGCCTTATTGGAGAAATATATTGGGGCAAAAACTGTTTTTGATACCCCATTAAATCTAAGACATCCCCAACGACCGCAGTAAAAAGTTCGGTTTCAAGTAATTCAAAAAGTTCTTTATCATTTTCATAAATATTCATAATTCAATCCCATTCCATTTAGTTTTTATTTACAATTTAAAGATATTCGCAGTAATTTCCCCAGAGTGATAACCACTTGTTTAACTATATCTTCGTCTTTAACTCTGTCAGCATTACCACTCTGAGATAGATCCATCTTCATGTCGCCAAACGGGGGCTCGCCAGCGGTGTCCTATTTGGGCTTGTTTAATTACAAACTCTTCGTTCACTTCAATACCTAAACCTGGTCCCGTTGGAATATCGAGATATCCGTTTCGGGTTGCAAACTTGCTGGGAGGTTGCAGATAATCATTCAAATCAGTGCCCTGATTATAGTGGATGCCTAGGCTTTGTTCTTGAATAAATGCATTGTGGCAAATAGCATCGACTTGCAAGCTAGCGGCCAATGCAATTGGTCCCAGAGGACAATGGGGTGCCAGTGCGATATCATATGCTTCGGCCCAATTACCGATGCGAACCATTTCAGAAATGCCCCCCACATGCGCCACATCGGGATTGATAACCCTCGCCGCACGGTTTTCAAACACCGACTTAAAGGCAAACCGTGAATGCAACCTTTCGCCAATACATAAGGGAATTGTGGTGGAGCGTGTCAAATCAACCATAGCATCAATCTGTTCTGA
>JABSRY010000628.1 GCA_013214985.1 Hyphomicrobiales bacterium | reverse complement strand
TATGAGAACACAACGTCAGTTTGAATAGAATCTGCACTAAAGAGAATTTCTCAAATTTTACAACCTAGTTCCGAGCTTAGAGTGTCATTTTGCCTTCAGACGGAACAGACCCCTTTAGGCGTCTTTAAGTTGTCTTATTTTAACAGATAAACAACTTGGCAATACCATCTCGTCAGCTTATACAATTTTAGCTTGATTTCATAGGAATTTCAGTAGAAAAGCCCAGTTTTTAGTAAGATTTCAGACCCGATTTCAGGACATTTCAGGTGAAATAAAATAGTTTTGTTTTGTAACTTAAAAGAGAGTGGTAATTACTTTCTATATTAAATGGATAAAATTATGAAAATCAAATTATATTTATTAGCGATCGCTGGAATGCTTGTTCTAACTGCTTGTGAAACTACTGAAACTCCTGAACCACCTATTGGACCAAAGTATGAAAAAGAAATACTAGACAACTCAAACACGAAAATGAGTAATTCTAAGTCCCCCAAACCGAACTGCGGACGCAAATGGTGGGAAAAGAAGTGTCAATGATCATTAACAGAAAGTAGAAATCAATGTTTTGGTAGCTAAAACTAAAATCCTACCAAAAATGCAGCTTGGGGGGTACTGCGCCAGATTAGGCAAACCCTCTTTGCTTTGCAAATTCACCCATAACAAACAGATAAAATCCTGCTACTTGGGGTCAAGTTGGGTAGAGTGATAACGACTGAAAAAAACAACGAACAAGTTATTCGCATTATTTCAGCTCGTAAAGAAGGTAATAGGCACATTCGTTCGTAAATATACGTTAAGGGGGCCTCGTGCCAAGTTGGGCATTTTGGTTGCCTGTTATCAGCCAAAGGTGATCCGCCGAAGTATCTATAACCGTCCCGAGAGCTGGCTAAAATGAGAAAAAGCCAGTAGCTTTTTTGAAGTAAGTCAATCGAAGTATAAAATGACCGTGTGCTGCCCTGCCAATGCAGTGAAGAGCCCGTAGATATTTATGGAGTGTAAGTTTAATGAAAGTATTTTGTTTTCTAGTTTTTCTCCTTCTTCCCAGCCTCCCATCATTTGCAGATAACCGCTTATCAACTGTGCAAAGTTGGATGTATCAAATTCAAAAATTGGATGAAGATGGAGCAGTTGAGGCACTGGCGGTCACTGGATATGACTTGCTCGTCATCGAACCTGGAAATAATTTTTCCGAGTGGGCCTATGACACGCAATGGATTGTCAATCAATTGCGGAAAAAGCCTGGGGGTGGCACCCGGATTTTGCTCGCGTATATTGATATTGGGCAGGCAGAGGATTATCGAGATTATTGGCAAGATGACTGGATTGCCCCAAAAGGCAATAGCCGCGGGTACCCGGGTTTTTTAATAACAACTGACACCGACGGTTGGTCTGGAAACTATCCCGTAGCGTATTGGGAAGAAGCTTGGCAATCGCGCTGGTTAGGATCAGACGGGATTGTTGCGAAGCTTGCGGAGCTTGGGTTTGACGGCATTTATCTGGACTGGGTCGAAGCGTATGACGATGACATGGTGCGCGAGGCCGCCAGTGAAACCGGCATCTCCCCCGAAAATTCCATGATCGAATTCATTGAAAAACTGGGTGAAGCCGGACGAAGGATTGATTCGGAATTTCTTGTTGTTGCACAGAATGCTATTTATCTGATCGATGCCGATCCCAAACGGTATATCAATGCCATTGATGCACTGGCGGTTGAAGACACTTGGTTTCATGGATGGGGGGATAGCGACTGGGATGATCCGGACGGAGGAGATCAACGGGATCGTCATGATGACGAGTATTCAACAAAATCCAGGCTCGAGCAAATCTCCAAATACCAAAGGGCAAGACTGCCAGTTTTTTCTATAGATTACGCTCTAAAGATGAAAAACGTTGAGAAAGTTTACCATGAAGCACTCGAGCACGGGTTCATTTCTCTCGTATCGCGCGTCGCGCTTTCTAGGCTAACTGAAACACCACCTAGCCCCATTTCTGAATGAGGTTTGAGTTTTTTTTAGCTCCGTAACGCCAAATGCAGC
>JABSRY010000627.1 GCA_013214985.1 Hyphomicrobiales bacterium | reverse complement strand
ACATTATGCGCCCCTCTATTGAAGGTGCTGAAAACGCGCTGCTAGCTGCCAAAGAAACTGGCATTAAAAAGATTATATTCACCTCAAGTATCGCATCTATTGGAACCAGTAAAAATGGGGTGAAGCTTGACGAAAATGATTGGAATGACAACGCGCTGGAATATTATGCTTTAGCAAAAAACAATGCCGAGCGATTGGTTTGGAAATTGGAAGAGTTGCATGACCTAAATGTAGTGGTGATTAACCCAGGTGCAATTATTGGCCCCAATTTTATGACCCATACGCCTTCTACATATACTTTTCAGCGTATTGTTGATGAGAATTTTCCGATGATGTTACCGATTGGACTTTCATATGTGGATGTTCGAGATGTTGCTAAAGCGCATATTTTGGCTTTTGAAAACGACAATGCGAAAGGCCGATATATTACGACTGGTAATTATTATGAAATTAAACATATTGTAGATAAATTACGTAAAATGGAACCAAAACTAAAATTACCAACCAAAATGGTGCCTAATTTTATGTTACCATTATTGCCGTTTATTGACTGGGTATAAAATAAGCTAAGCGGTACGATGCGTTTGATAACCAAAGGTGTATTAAACGAGTATATGGCAGGTGCTAAACAGATCTTTAACACCCATAAAATTGAAAAAGAATTGAATTGGCATGCTAGGCCTATTGAAGAATCTCTAAAAGATAGTTTAGAGTGGATTAGAAATAATGACATTAGAAACGGTTAAATGGAGATAGGCTATCAGACGCGCTTATTCTGACGAAGAAAAACTTGCTAAACGGCAAAATATAATTGACGCTGCGGAGAAGCTACTGGTAAAAGGTGCTTTTCCGCTGCCGTCGGTTAATCAAATAATTGCGCAAGCTGGCGTTGCTAAGGGCACCGTATATATATACTTCACCAGTAAAGAAGAGATATATTTATCGTTACTTGCGCAATCGCTCGAAAAATTTGTTGTGCAATTTATGAAAAAAATCGCCACATCAGATATTGAAAATATTATTGATGATGTGACGAATGAATTTTTACTATTTGCGAAAGAGCAGCCAAAATCTGTTTATTTGGCATCTATTGTGCCGTTGATTTTAGAAAACAACATATCGGACGCGTTTTTACTGGCATTTAAAACATCGCTATTTAGCAGCTCTAAAATAATTGGTGATGCGATGGCGAAGATAGCCAATAGTCAAAATAGTGCTGATTTTTTTACACGTTTTATTATCGGCTATAACCACTTTTTAGTGATGTGGCAGCATTGTAACCCGCCACCACATGTACATAAAATTATGATTGATAACCAACTGGGTGGATTGATTTATAATTTTGAAAATGAATTTAGATTGCAGATGCATCGATTATGGGATGATTTGATTTAGTTTTAAAATAGGTGATAATATGTCTCAGTTTGACATTAGAATTCTAATGACTGAAAATATTCAGCAATATCATGATATTCGCTTAATGGCACTTAAGGAAAGCCCCACAAGTTTTACTGGCGACTATGCACGAGAGAAAGCATATGGCCTTGAGAAGCTAACTCGGATTGTAACACCAACTGATAATAGATTTATTTTAGGCGTGTTTGTTGAAAACCAGCTTATAGCCACTATTGGTTTTACTGCTTCAGAATTACCAAAAGCAAAGCATAAGGCATATATATGGGGAGTATATACGCGCCCAAACTATAGAAATAGAGGGTTAGCAAGAAAACTTTTAACAAAATTATGTGCTGTTGCTTTAGCCAAAGATGACATCGGCTTGTTGCAACTTAATGTAAACTCTTGCAATAAAAGTGTAATTAAACTTTATGAATCATTTGGATTTAAAGAATATGGACTCGAAAAAGATTCATTAAGGCATAATAATAAATCTTTTGATAAATTGTTGATGTGTTTGGTGCTTTAGTAACCTCTTTTAATTAATATTTTGAATATTTATTCGGGATATACACGCCTCACTCCAAGACCCGAAAGTCTTGATGTGATATTATACGGAAATTATCTGTAACTTGATCTCGGA
>JABSRY010000626.1 GCA_013214985.1 Hyphomicrobiales bacterium | reverse complement strand
GGATAGAGCAGGGTGGCATATCTGCTGAAGACATAATTAGCCTATGTAAAATGTTGAAACAGGCTGGTGTTGATCTCATAGACGTATCGTCTGGTGAAACGTTCGAAACGTCAAAGCCGCTTTATGGACGCATGTACCAAACACCATTTTCAGACAAAATCAGAAATGAAGTTGGCGTGAAGACAATGGCAGTCGGTAATATTTATGAAGCCGACCATGTCAATTCGATTTTAATGGCAGGACGTGCTGATTTGGTGGCAATCGGTCGACCACATTTATCTGACCCATATTGGACAAATCATATAGCCGCTGAAAATGGCGACCGCCAACAAAATTGGCCGAAGCCTTATGAACATGGAAAACAACAATATTGGCAACTTCTTGATAAATCATCTCAAAAAGAGAAGGCCACTTAAATTATGAGTACTGATACTGCAGAAATTGGAACTAATGATGTTGATAAAGCACGCGTCAGGCTTTGGTTGAAAATATTACGGGTTAGCCGTTTAATTGAAACTGAATTACGGGCTAATTTCAAACACGAATATAAGTCAACATTCACACGGTTTGACATGTTGGCAACAATTGATCGTTTTGATGGCAATCTTAAAATGAATGAGATTTCTAATGTTTTGCGTGTTTCAAATGGAAACGTAACAGGGCAGGTGGATAACCTAGTTGAGGGGGGGGTGGTATCACGAAATAAGCATATTACCGACCGACGTGCTTGGCTGATTTCTCTTACCGCAGAAGGTGAAAAACAATTTTTGGAACAAGCACGTTCTCATGAAATATGGATTACCGACCTGTTGAAGACATTTTCTCATGAAAGTGCTGAAAGCTTAATTACGGAGTTGGACAGGGTTGTTGAATATATGGCCTCTGCAGATCGTGGAAGCGCTGACTATAAAAATCAACTAATTGAAAAAGGGAAAAGCTAGGTCATGCTCAATCAATCTGCACACATAGATAACTTCACCCGAGAAAACCTCCCCGACATGTCGACATGGCCCGATTTATTGTTAGAAGATACAGATAATTCTAGCTGGCTTAATGTCGGCTATGAATTAACTGATTTAATGGTAGAGAAGGGTCATGGCGATAATGTTGCGCTTATTGGTAATGGTCGTCAACGTACCTATAAAGAACTCGCTGACTGGACCAATAGGCTTGCGCATGTTTTAACAGACGAAATTGGTGTTGTTTCTGGTAATAGAGTGCTTATTCGTTCTGCAAATAACCCTGCAATGGTCGCCTGTTGGCTTGCCGCTACAAAGGTTGGTGCGGTTGTGGTGAATACTATGCCAATGTTAAGGGCGGGCGAACTTGCACAGATCGTAGATAAGGGTGAAATTGAATTCGCGTTATGTGACACAAGAATTTTGGACGAAATTGAAGATTGTAGAAAAGGCAGTAAGTTCCTAAAACGCGTTATTGGGTTTGATGGAACTGCTAATTTTGATGCGGAATTGGATCGGCTAGCGCTTAATAAATCAGTAAAATTTAAAACGGTTCAAACAAGCCAAGATGATGTCGCATTATTGGGTTTTACATCGGGAACAACTGGTTCGCCAAAGGCAACAATGCATTTTCATCGAGATTTGATTTCAATTGCTGATGGTTATGCAAAAGAGATATTAAATGTTGTACCTGAGGATGTTTTTGTTGGATCTCCGCCTTTAGCATTTACTTTTGGACTGGGTGGATTGGCCATTTTTCCATTGAGGTTTGGTGCGACTGCGACTTTGTTAGAGGCTGCTTCTCCCAAAAATATTATTGAAATTATAGAAAAATATAAAGCGACAATTTGTTTTACCGCGCCAACGGCATATAGAGTTATGTTGGATGCAATGGATAATGGGTCGGATCTTTCTTCATTGCGTTTGGCAGTGTCGGCTGGTGAAACATTACCTGGTGCTGTATATGAAAGTTGGATTGCGAAGACAGGTAAACCTATGTTGGACGGTATTGGCGCGACAGAAATGCTGCATATATTTTTGACCAATCGACTGGATGACCATGCGCCATAATGCACAGGAC
>JABSRY010000625.1 GCA_013214985.1 Hyphomicrobiales bacterium | reverse complement strand
TGATTCGACACCTTGACTGTAGATCGGGGGTATTTCTATCTTCAAATAATCGAAATGACACCCGACGGCATGCACGACGCTTGCCGAATAAGTCGGAATTGTGAAAATGCTCAAAACTTTGTTCAAAACAAGTCATGTCTTCACGTTCACAAACAATATTTTATCAAAATAACTTGATCTAACGACACTCATTTCAAGTAAAAGAGTGTTATCTTTTTCTTTTTGATTAGAAGTATATTGATCAAAACGGGTAAAGACCTTTTTAAAGCTCTCATCAGTTAGAGCTGCCGCATGGTAATTCTCGAAACTTTCAGGAAATTGACCTTTACCTTCACCTGATTTAAAAACACCATACTGAGCACTGCTGTTTTTCTTACCGTATAGACCAACGATACCTTCAATTAATTCGATAATAGAAGGATTATTTGGCGGTAGCACATGTTCCCTAATGGCGGATGGTTGAATTGCTTCGCGCTGTTCTTTGACTAATTCGTGAATAATTGCTTTATTAAGGGTGATCGGCATAAATTCCAACTATTGGTTATATATAACAGCTAATATTGAGATCATAATACCTTGTAAACTAAACATATATAGATATATACCAATAAATGATAAATGTTAATTTAAATACATATTATCTTGGTTTTTATGCATACATTCCCGCCAGTTAAACGCTAGTTCTAAAATTCCATTAATAATTAATTAACCAACATAGATAAAATTGTCTATGCTGCAGTAGTTTATATTTCTATCCCCAATCCCAACTAGCCCATTTTTTCCAATCCTCACAAACATCAATATGTTTTGGTCTATGGAGAACGCAGAGATATGAATCAGATTTACCGTAAAATTCGCTGTCACTACCGCACTCTATACAGCGCTGTTTAGCTAAATCATCGTTTTTATCCAATACTCCAACTAACTCTTCAAAATATGAACCCGCATATATCTGTTTGAGTCTCAGGTTACTGGTACCAATATCTGAAACACCGCAGCTTTCAGCAAGACCCAAAGACTTAAAAACCAAAAAGCCCAAAGACCCTAAAATCCGAGTAATTTTATTATTCTTCTTCTTCGCAATGGCAACCTGTCGAGTGAATGCGCGAACAACATTAGTAACGTTATCTTTTGTGCCCACATCTTTTTTAACTAGTGTCCACTTTTTCTCACGCGTTAGCACAGTAATGCCCACTCCAGTAAGACCTACCGTCTTTTTAACTAATTCTTGATAGTGGTTTTCTGAACGTTCATGGAAAAGTTTTATCGGGCGGTTACGTTGTTTAAGGCGGTGTCCACCCATCCAGTTGAAGTAAGACGCGAAGCAACCACAATCAGCAGCAAGGCGGATCTTTTCAAATAAGCAGAATTCCTGTGCTTCTTTAATGCGACGAAGTTCACGCCATACGGTAACCGATGGTGTTTTTTGAAATTGGAATTGGCGAAAGCAAAAGGCACGGGACCAGGCTGTTACGTTAGTGACAGTTTCAACCAGATCAACAAGGTTTGAATCTAAGTCTTTCTTCCCTTCTAACTTATGCGCATCAATGTTTTTAGATATGTACTTAGCGATATATGCAACAGCATCACCTTTGCTGCGGTCTATTTCTTCAATCTTTACCCTTGCAACCATGGCTTTTAACTTCGCGGTACCATCATCTGTAAACAGTTCATCACTGTCCCGTTGATGTTGGTAGAATATCAGTAATTTAATGAATGCTGATACTTGATCGCGAGGCACGAAAAAAACACCATGCCAATGCGGTGTTCCATCAACATGCGGTTCTACAACACGCATACCGTAATAAGTTAATTTATCTCTGTCTGCTGCTGCACGAAAACGTTCCCAAGATGTTTTTAACCATTCATGAGCGTTGATTGGATTAGCTCCATTCCAATTTGGATTTTCTACAAACTATTTACCGTGTTTCTTTAATCGATGATAACGGCCAGCTGCAGTCAAGGTTCCCATTAACGCCACGTGCTCATTAGAATCGGCATACTCCTGGCAACCGCGTAAATGCGTCATTAATTCATGGCTA
>JABSRY010000624.1 GCA_013214985.1 Hyphomicrobiales bacterium | reverse complement strand
ATGCTTGAATAAATTCATATGAAACTCGATAAAACCAAAAATTTACATCAAACTCTCATTATTTGCAACAGAGCCCAATTTTGTACCATTCTACCAACACGGCGCGCCATTTCGGCGGTACGTGGGTATTCGGCTTTATCAATAAACACTTTACCCAATGCACGTTGAATTAACGCATCGGCTTCTGGGTCCATGTAATCGGTAATGTACGACCCCAAATCGGCACAATTTCTAAAATCCATATCCAGTTCAGAATCAATGAGTTTTTTAGCAACTCGTGGATCCATAGATTCTTGCGGCATCGAACTCTGCGGTAAAGCTTCGCTGAATTCATCAAATCCATAAGTTGGGGTGATAAAGCCATCCACGACGGGCGTTGGCGCGGCTTTGCCTTTTCTATCTAGTTTACTCATTATACTCTCCTAATGGTTGTATTTCTCAGGTAACAACTGAATTATTACAATCTTAGGTAGTATGTTCAATCAAATAATACACCAATAGGTATAATAAAATAAGTTTACAACCATTCTGTGGATAATACTTTAGTCTACACGTTACGCAAAAATAAATTTCGAAAATAAATGTCCATTAAAATAATATCTAGACTATTGACTTGTAACGGTTTCTATTTTAGAACAAATCATGAACTAAAATAATACTTAATCAAACATCTAGGTGACTTATGTCAAGTAACAATAATAAAGAATGGGTTGGCGGTGCAAAAGAGTTTTTTGTCTGCCAAACCTTTATTGTTAAAACCGCAAAAGGCGGGCGCTCTTCATTAGTAGAGCTAGAAGCTTTTCATTTATCTAATTTAGAAGCTGCTATTCGCAAGGCAGATCGCATGGTCGAAAATAGCCAGGCGGTGGGTGCCATAGCATATTCTATTATTGTAGATGAGGATGCTGGCGAATATGGTGATATGCAAGGTCTAGAAACCTTTGGTTCAACACCAATGTTAGATGATGAATAATAGTTTGTAATTTTGGCTTTTAAAAAGTTGGGTTGAGCATCTCTGCCCTATATAAATCTAACAATACTAATGACCCGACTATAATCATAAATACACCAATGACGCGCTCAACATATTTCCAAGTTTTATCATTGTCGACATATCGGCTTGCCCAAAATGATACAGCGGTTAACGATATAAACCACATAATGGATGCTGCAATGGCACCAAATGTAAAAATAACCCGATCTTCTAACAATGTATAGCGGCTAGCCAAACCGCCAACAATCACAATTGTATCAAATATTACGGCAGGGTTGGCAACCGACAGAAAAATAGCGGTTAAATATTGGGGGTAAGCATTTTTTTTCTCAACAGATTTAGATTTGTTTGCTCTACTTTTTATTATACTGCTATATCCATAAAAAATAAAAAATCCAGCGGCAAAAATGGTCATAAAAAACCGCAAAAAAGGCGATTGCGAAATAATAGAACCAACACCGATTGCCCCAATGCTAATTAGTATAATGTCGATCAAGATAAAAATTGCAGCAATGTTTAAGGTTTTCGAGTTTTTTTGAAGCCCATTTTTAATTAAAAATGCATTTTGTGGGCCAAGCGCAATAATCATACCTGCAGACATACTAAGTCCAATGAAAAATGGCATTATAATACCACCATCAATCTGTGCTGCGGCACATTACCTAAATATTGCATAGCTTCGGCATAACTCCAGTCGGTCATTAATTCGTCATGCGCGGCCTCAAGTTGATGGCTCGGTACACTAGGGAATAAATGGTGAATTAAATGATAGCAGTCATTTCTAGGAAATAACATCCACCTAATAGATTTATGGATAATAAAATTGCGTGATTTATACAAATCATCCCCAACCTCTAATCGTCCGGCATGATCAACGCAGTCAGTCCAATAATTAATTGCGGGATAAATCCATGCAAACGGAAGGATAATAAATATTATAGCCGAGCCCAAATTAACTAATGCAAATCCAATAATTGTAACTAAATAAACTACTTTCATAAAACCAAAAACCCGACCATCTTTGAACCCCATATCAAATGCAAAATATT
>JABSRY010000623.1 GCA_013214985.1 Hyphomicrobiales bacterium | reverse complement strand
GCGGACTATACCAGCCAAGATGTCATTAAACAAATCGCATCTGCCGAACAATTTAGCGACCATCCACTTGCCCACGCAATTCTAAATTATGCAGATGAATATAATATTCAGTTGGTCAAAGCCGAGCATTTTGAAGATATTACTGGCGCTGGCATCCAAGTCGTTATTGACGGCAAAAAGGTTGCGGTTGGTAATCTAAAATTTATGCAAGAGAATAAAGTTAGTTTTGATGATTTGTCACAAGATGCGGCAAATAAAATAAATGATGGTTACAGCCCAATTTATTTAAGCATCGACAATGAAGCCGTTGGCTTGGTATTGGTTACTGATAAAGTAAAAGATACCAGTAAAGCCGCCATTCGTTCTTTGCACCAATTGGGTATTAAAGTCATTATGGCAACGGGTGATATTAAACAAAGCGCAACTTTGGTCGGTAACCAAGTAAGAATCGATGAAATTCATGCTTCTATGTTGCCTCAAGACAAAATTGCATTGGTTAAAAAGCTTCAGGCAGATGGCAAAGTTGTTGCTATGGCAGGTGACGGTATTAACGATGCACCCGCACTTGCACAGGCCGATGTCGGCATAGCAATGGGTACTGGTGCAGGTGTTGCAATTGAGAGTGCCGGTATAACGCTTATAAGTGGCAATTTAACGGGTATCGTTAAGGTTAAACGATTGTCTGTAGGTACAATGTCCAATATAAAACAGAATCTATTTTTTGCCTTTATATATAACACGGCGGGCGTGCCAATTGCTGCAGGCATATTATTTCCAATTTTCGGCGTATTGCTATCACCAATTTTTGCAGCAATGGCAATGAGTTTATCCTCGGTTTCAGTAATTTTAAACGCTTTACGTTTACGTAATTTGAATTTAGGAGAATAAGATGAATATAGGTAAAGCTTCTAAGATAACCGGTTTAAAGCCAAAAACCATTCGCTATTACGAAGAAATTGAACTTATTTCGCCCGATAGGCGGAATAATGGTTATAGGGATTATAGTGATGCCCATGTTCAAACTTTGATTTTTTTAAAAATGGCGCGTTCGCTAAGTTTTTCTATAGAAAGCTGTAGAGCGTTATTGGGTTTATATATAAATAAGGAGCGTGCGAGCAAGGATGTTAAAGAAATTGTTGCACAACAAATTTTAAATTTAGATGAAATAATTGAAAACAGCATCAAAATGAAAGCCACATTGCAGCATTTATCTAACAATTGTCATGGCGACAATAGGCCCGATTGCGCCATATTAAATGGATTATCAACTGGAATCACCAATGAACAACTCAAAAATTAACGATAGTTCAATGGTTTTGTTTGACACGGCATAAAAACAGGCTTATAGGACGAGCTATCACTTTGCACTGCGTTCGAACAATCTTAAGAATGTAGTAGAAGGATGTCTGAAAATTCTACTCAATCAGTTTCTCTTAAAATTGGTTATATAGAGGCGAATTTTTTAACTCTATTAACCTCTATAAGAGAGAGAAAATTGATGAAAAATTATAGCGATCTGGATCTTCCAGAGGCGTTGCAACACACTATTGCAGCAATGGAATTTACTAAACTTACTCCTATTCAAGCAGAAGCAATTCCTATTGCCCTTGATGGCATTGACATTTTGGGTTCTGCCCAAACTGGTACTGGTAAAACAGCAGCATTTTTAGTGCCGCTTGTTACACATATTCTACTAAACCCGCAAGCCGTTGGCCTTGTCGTATTGCCAACACGTGAGCTTGCTAAGCAAGTGCATGAAGTTGCAAATAAATTGCTTGGCCGCAAAAGCAAAACCCGTTCAATATGTATTATTGGCGGCGAAAGCATGGACAAACAGCTTAAAACACTTCGTCAAAACCCACGCATTATTGTTGGTACACCTGGCCGTATTAATGACCATCTTGGTCGCGGCTCTTTAAGCCTTCATCATTGTGATATGGTTGTTTTGGATGAAACCGACCGTATGCTTGACATGGGTTTTGGTATTCAAATCGACGTAATCTTTTCACATATGCGCAATGAACGCCAAGTATTGATGTTCTCAGCG